>JAIUYC010000285.1 GCA_020216575.1 Coleofasciculus sp. S288
GTGTGATCGGTGCGATTTCCAATGTAGAACTTGGCAAGTGCGGAACAACTCGCCATTCCTAACCCAAAACAGAGGGTAATCGTTGCAGTAACAAGCTTTGCCAGAATTTCGCATTGCATAATTAACTTCCCAAAAGCTTTTGAGGAAATATTGCTAGATGCAGAATGGTATCTGTCTTTAACCTACGCTCCTAAGTGTGAATTGATTTGTAAAATTTGTCAGTGCACAAAAGTCGTGTTCATCAATGACCTGCCAGGTGCTAAAGTCGCAAAAAGTTCCTAAAAGTCGTATATTTCTGTATATTTCTGGCGATTAAGTCAGTTAGCCAACTTCAGGGGTACACTCTGCCTTATCAGCGATGGATATAGATGAGATCATTAGAATTGCTGACGCTATTGTTCGAACTCAGTTGAGACGACCTTTGAGCGACTGTGAACGGTATGTGCTACAGGGGTGTTGGCATGGCAAAACATTTCGGGAAATGGCAGAGGAAAGGAAGGGTTGGGCAGAAAAGACTTTGAAGGATACAGGTGCTCGGTTATGGCAATGTTTTGGGCAAGCACTGGGTGGACAGGTCAGGGTGAGTAGATCTACCTTTCAATCAGCCCTTATTCAGCTATCTAAAGATCCTCGTTACACGAGTGTTGTACAACCAGGTATTTCCACCATGCCTTTAGCGGTGTTTCCTTCATCCCATCATCCATTCGGCGATCGCGGTTGCATCACTGCTCCAGCGCGCTTCTTTGATCGGGAAGAGATACTACGACGAATATTTGAGGGATTGCGCCGTGGCTGTAGTCAGTCCTTAGTGGGCGGATCTCAAGTTGGTAAATCCTCAGTTTTATCGATGATCTGTACCCAGGGTCCTCACCAGCTTCAACTTCCTCAAAACGCCTTCATTTTGCTGGATATGCAATGCATTGACAATGAAAAGGACTTTTTCATTGCACTCTGTGATGGATTAGGAATCGAACCACCTTGTCGTGGTTATGAGTTGAAACGAAAATTGGGTAATTACCGCTACATTATTTGCCTGGATGAAGTCGAGAAGATGACCCATTCCGGGAAATTTAGTGGCGATGAGCGGAGTGAATTGCGGGGACTGGCAAGTCATCCTACTGCGCCTTTTACTCTGGTGATTGCCAGTCGATCGCCCTTATCTCAGTTGTTTCCTGACTCACCCGAAAAAACATCGCCATTAGCAGGTATCTGCCACTCAATTGACATGGGAAACTTTCCACCTGCAATTGCTAAAGCATTTATAATGCACCGACTGCAAGGAGCAAATATTACCTTCACTGAAGAACAAATTGAAGACCTAATAAACAGAAGCCAGGGACACCCAGCCCGATTACAGGAATATGCTGCCGAATTATATGACCGTCTTACCGAACAATAGAGGTCTTTATGCCTAAATTCTCTGCTTATCAAGGGGAACTACCGGAGTGTCTGAATCCACTCAATTTGCGACATTACCTTCTTCTGGCTTACTGGACTTATTTTCGACCAACTGCGCTTAAAACTTATCTATATCAAGTTGAACCAGATTTCTATCGAGCTGCTCCCGGACTCCAAATTTTTTATACACTGAGAACACCATTCTACCGGAATCTTTACTTGATAATTCCTATTGTAGGGTTGGGACTATCTAGTTTAATCGGATTGATTTTATTATTAATTATAGATTGGCAAACTGAGCAATCAATTAATTGGCTAGGATGGTTATTAGGAGCAATGGCTGGTGTTACAATTGGCGTTTTATTTTTTGTTCTTTTCTTGATTGTATTTGGTACAACTGTTAGTATTGCCAGAGGGTTGGTAACAGGCTCAATTGTCGGACTTGCTAGCGGTGTTCCAAATGGTGTTCTGTTTAGTGTAGTACTTGGGGTATCAGAGAATTTACAAACACTGACTATAGCAAGCCAATCTGGCACGATCGTCACTCTGGCTGCGTCATTTGGCTTGGCGGTTGGTGTTGCAGTTGGTATGGCTATTGGAGGCACAATTGGTGCGATCGTAGCGCTAACTATTGGTAGTGCAGGTAGTCTCATCATTGGCATTGTTTTTAGTCTCATTATCGGAACCATGCAAGCCATCACAACTGCTAAAGCTATCACTGGTATTGCTTTTGGCCTGACAATTGGCATTGCAGCTAGTGCAGCAGGTGGTGCAGACCTGAATCCTGCAAGAAATATATTTAGCGTAATTACAATTTGTGGAGCAGTGAGTGTAGCTTTTGGTTTCTGCTTTGGCTGGCAAGTTGGACTGCTAACCACTACTATTTCAATTCTCTGTGCTTTGCGGATTCCTTTTTATGGAGTTGAACTGCTCTGGAGCTTATGCAGTTCAGGTCAATCGATTGGTCATCCGCTAGATTGGGACGAACTTTTGATTTTTCGTTTACCCGGTATTCGGAGGAGGCTAAATCAGCAACTTCAATGTAGTGAACAGCAAGGATTATCTACCCTCTGTAATTTGGCTTGTAATCCCTTTCAGCGATGGGCAGCACAGTACGTTCTCAAAACTTATCTACACCAACAGCCATCCCCATTTCGCTGCTTATATACCTTATTGACACACCCCATAGCAGATGCTTACATTTTTGCACCAGTGACGCAGCTAGGGTGGGAACGGTTGCCAACCATCAAGCAAGTTCTATTGGGTGAACTCAATGGCAAATGGGTAGACTGCACGGTTGATGTAACGGGCAGTTTGATTGAGCGATTAGTTTACCATTTGACACTTTCCCTACGTCATTCTAAACCAACTCCTCTGACATTTTTTGCAGGTTTGCTTCTCCAATTATTAGCTCGCAATGCACCTGAATCCAGGGATGAAATGCTGTCTTTACTGTCGAACAACTTTTCAATTTACACCAACTTAGTAGATTATTCAGAAGGGTTAGAAATTCAACGATCATTTGAGGTGATGCATATTTTTTTAGCTTGTGATCGACTTTCTGCCTTGCCTCAAACAGTTAATCTAGCATCTAGCTTACCAAGACCTGAAGGTTCAATTCGTCCTCAACTATTGATTGCGTTGAATCGTTTACAGGATATTGGATTAGACATAGTCACTTACCTGACATCTGTTAGCCGGGTTAATAAGCAGGCTGCACTTTTAAGAGCAAACAGTGCGCTTGACAACCTTGATGATTACGTTATTGCAGAAGTACTCATCCCAGAACAAATTATTCTCAGACACATTATTCACCATTGGCATCGATTAATCAGCGAAGCAGGTGGTGACATTGGATACGTTGAGACTTCAACCCCTGTGCCAAACCCTTATGTGGTTGGTAACCCTGTGTTCGGCCATACCTTCGTGGGACGTGAAGACATCATTCAGCGATTGGAAGAACTGTGGGCAAGCCCTCAGCCACCCTCCATCATCCTGTACGGACATCGACGCATGGGTAAATCCTCTATTCTGCATAATCTCAAAGCGCATTTAGGAGGTCAGACGATCGTCATCAATTTCAATATGCAAGTTGTAGGAAGCGTAAATAATACAAACGAGTTGCTTTATGCATTAGCTATAGAAATCTATGACAGTCTCCCGTTAACACAACAGTCAGAACTAGACGAGCCTCAACATAACCACTTTACTTCTCATAACCCCTACCAAACATTTTGGCGTTTCCTAAAACAACTGGATAAAATTCGAGATAAACATCGATTTATTCTCGCAGTTGATGAATTTGAGATACTTGAAGAGTTGATCAAAGAAAATACTGTTGAACAGAGGCTTATCGGATTCTGGCGCGGGCTAGTCCAAACTTATCCCTGGTTTATTATGATTTTTGCTGGGCTGCACACACTTGATGAAATGCGAAAAGACTACTGGTCTCCTTTATTTAGCAGCATTATCGCGATTCCAGTCAGTTTTTTGTCAGCGGGTGCAGTTCAGAAATTAGTGACACAGCCATCCCCCGACTTTGATATTGAGTACGATCGGGAAGTAGTGGAAGAAATCTATCATCTAACAAATGGCCAACCCTACCTCACACAGCTCATTGGCCACGCGCTAGTTACGCACTTCAATCATCTGGTTTTTGAGGAAGGAAGACAGCGTGAAAAACGGCTTACTTTGGAAGATTTGGAAACAGTCATTAATTCTTCAGAGTTCTATCGTGATGGAGACGCTTATTTTTCGGGAATTTGGAAGCAAGCAGAAGTAAGTCGCCCTCATAGACAATTGGAAGTTTTATGCAACCTTTGCTGTGCAAAACTATCCCTATCGAAACTTGTCGAAGAGACGAGTCTTAGTGTTGAAATTTTGCAAAAAGCCCTAGAAACCCTAAGACGACATGATGTAATTAAACAGGAGAATGATCTTTACACCTACACTGTCGAACTCATGCGGTATTGGGTGAAGAGAATGAAAGTAACTAAGAATCTGAATAATAACAGCAATGTTTAGCAATTAATCAAACAACTCCCGATGCCCATAGTTAAATCTCGATCGATCGCCCCCACTTGCCGATCTTGCATACATCGCCTGATTCCGAATTGCCTGCATCTGTTCTGACTCCCGCTCCATTGCCAGGGTAAACTGCTGCCGCTGCTCCAAAAAACCTCCAGTTTAATCTGTCTTGCCCGATCGGGGGTAGGCAGCGCCAAGCGTTTGTTTGCCAATGCCTTCCCACTCAGCGCAACCCCTGTTGCTGGAACCATGTGGCTAGCCATTGTGCATCTTTCTGACTGAGAGGAGGAACAGGATCTTCACGATAATCGATCACCAAATCGTACCCCGACTGGTCATAGATGTCTGCTAGCAACCCTTGCAGGTTCACAATCGGTTCGACATCAGTGTCCCGCAAGGGTAAGGAAAACGCGGGAATTGGATCCTGCATATTGAACGCATACAAGCTTGCCTGAGGACGGTGGGCACTGGCACTGACCAAAATCCGATAATGAGTTTGCAGCGAATCTGGCAAGGAGAGCATCGGAGGCCACTGCCGTAACAAATCGATCTCGACCAAATTCGTTGCACTGGCCAAAATGGTTCGACGTTTGGCTTCATAGCTGCGCCGTCCTTCACCAGGTCGTTTATTGGCTGGCGATAAGACCTCAATCACTGTCACCACTTCGCTCGTCAATACCTCCCGAATTTCCAGATACCCCTGGCGCACCACTGCAGGCGTGGGCAACTCCACTAAAATCGGTTGTGCCAGGACTCCACTAGGGCTGGATTCTGACTGAATGGCTGCTGGCAAAGCGACCCTTGGATACGGGGGAGTCTGTTGCACAGCCACATCAGGCACCCCAACTAAGACAGAAGCGGCGCCCTCCACTTGGTAAATCGCCTCCTCAACTACCACACGATACTTAGGGCGGAGTTGGGGCCCCAAGCTGATCGCGATCGCCGTAATCAGTCGATGGTGAAAGTTAGGCCAAGAACTGGGGTGTTCCAGATAGGGATCCATTCCAGGCATCGGTGAGGGCATCGATCTAGCCTCTAAGCACGTACCCTTCAATTCTAGTCAGGTTCAGGAATCTTTGGATTCAGGCAGTTCACTCAAATAGCGCTTGAGCGGGATAGGCAAACCGTAAGACATCAGTTCCTGAAAAAATGTCATCAAATCGTCGTACCAGATCGAGTGGCAGCAATCCCAACCGATTGACCGTTGCGATCTTGTAAAGGAGCACTCCAAGCTTGAGTGACTCGATGAGAGCGTTCGACGATGCCATTGTCCTGGAGATAGCAGGGACGGCTCCACACCGCCTCAATGCCTAACCCCACTCACCACACTTCAAACAAGCTAGCTAGCTAAAAGTGGTGCTGTCTTTTCAATTCCTACTGACTTGAGAGACGGAATTCGTCTCATAGAATATGACCTCGAATATGACCTCCAATACGAGAAAGATTTAAGTTTCATTGCGAAGTCTTATCTAAATTGTAACGATTATTTGAGGGGAATCCTGCATTCAGGGATCAGCCCCAAGATATCAGTTCTGAGCACAGAAAAGCCTAACCTGGATTATTCACGAGGGGTCAAGCTAGAGACAAAAAAAGAGCCTGAAACGGTTTAGAATCAGGCT
>JAIUYC010000286.1 GCA_020216575.1 Coleofasciculus sp. S288
TGTGGTGGAAAACTCAGTTTTTTGGGCATAGGGCATAGGAAATCCCTTATCCAGCAAGTATTTCCGCAAAATGATAATTTTTAGTTATCACCCTAGTACCGCTACCTTTGCCGAGCGGATCTAGGTACGGCAGAGTCACATCAACCCAGGCTTAGATAAATGATTGTAAACTTGTGTTAAGTTTAGTTTCACTATTCATCATGATGTCTCGTCGCACGTTCTTGAGCGTTCTCTTAGCCAGTTGTCTCGCCTTCCTCACCTGGTTGAATTTCACCCCAGCCGCTAATGCCCTCGGTGGCAAGCAGCCCCCCTTAAATGAACTCGCACCAGAGTTCACGCTTTCCACCAACAGTGGCGATGGTGAGGTGTCGCTGTCTGACTATCGCGGCAAGTGGGTTGTCCTCTATTTCTATCCCAAAGACTTCACTTCGGGTTGCACGCTGGAAGCTCGTCGGTTTCAGCAAGACTTGCCTAAATATATTGAAAAAAATGTACAGATTCTGGGCGTTAGTGCTGACGATGTAGAGTCTCATGCCGAGTTTTGCGACTCAGAGGGTCTGAAGTTTCCCTTGTTAGCGGACACCGATGGTTCCGTAAGCAAAGCTTATGGGTCTTGGATGGGGTTCGTCTCTCTACGGCACACTTATCTCATCGACCCCGACGGGATTTTGCGGGAAATCTTTCTCGGTGTCAGACCAGCTATTCACAGTACTGAAGTTTTAGCTCGTCTTGATGAGCTGCAATCGGCTGCTTCTTAAGGACTTGTCTAAGCTATAACTTCATCTTGTTCCTGTAGGATGGGCAATGCTAGCCCTGTCAAGGTGTATCTGTAGGGACAAAGCATTTGGGCTATAACTGATAATACTTGCTGGGGTATTGATATCCAAATGCTTCGCCCTCCGCCCAATACGTGATGCTAACAACGCTGAAATAGTTTAAATTGTGTGAGCATTTCCGTCACCTTGACAGGAGTAGGTGGGCAATGCCCACCTACTGGTAATTTCAAGGCTTGCACAGTAGGGCTATTGGTGATGGGAGAACGCTTACCCGACATCTCGATTGCTCAGGTATTGTAATAAAATTGTTAAGTTTAAAAACAGTAATTTGCTTATAAAAAGATAAATTAATCAAAAGAATAAACTATTGATAATATTCGTTAAATAGTTTTTTTAATATGAGGAAATGCCCAATCATGTCTGTAAAATAAACCCAATAAAAATCTCTGCAATACTGGAGGCCTATATGGTTGGATACACAGCAGTGAGAATACCCTTAACAGCGAATCCAGGAGACAGAATTGCTAAAGAACCTCAAACCATTGAGGAGAAAGCCAAACAACTGGCTGTAAGCGCACCCGATATTACAGGTGACTATATCCAAGTTCCTGCTTACTTCATTGTGAACTACCCTAATGGTGAAACAAAGGCACTACACCATGTTAGGGATGCTAAAGCCATTTCTGATGCCATTCGGCAGATGCGATTTGAAGAAGAAGATTGGCCTAAAGCTTCAGGAGAGGGTCAACATTCGTCCAACTTGACGGGTCTAATCTTGATGCTGATTTTGTTTTTGATGGCAACCCCCATTCTTATCGGTATTTTTTAGATCACTGAAGCAAGGATAGATGCATTCGCAGGGAATGGGTAGAAGGACAGCATAGAGGTTCTTCTATTCCTCCCTGTATTTTTATTTTGCGTATTATTACAAGTATCGGTCAATCAAGTTTGCAATTTCTTCATAATCGAAAATTTTCGCAAGTTCCAGGATTCTGTCAGCAAAAGACGTGTACTTAGAGCCTAATTTCTTGATTCGGATGGCTTCCTGCTCAACCTGCTCAACATCACCAATCTGAACCATTTCATACAGGAAAACCAATTCCTCATTTGGGGGAATTACTATTTCTGTTGGCATAGCCCGATTCTCCTCACTCAACTTATCACCAGAGTTTTGAAATTGAGCATCATGGTTGTTGCTATAAATCCAGGATACGTTTAAGTAGCTCTTGATTTTATTGAGCAATTCATCAAATTTGACGGGCTTGGGGAGAAAATCTTGACAACCTGACTCCCGACTCTTTTGCCGCTCCACTTCAAACACGCTGGCAGAAACGGCAATGATAATTGTATCCTGCAACTCGGGTAATTGACGGAGCTGTCTTGTCATCTCAAAACCATCTATTCCTGGCATCACTAGGTCAGTGATAATCAAATCCGGTTGAAACTTAACGGCTTTTTCTAAACCCTCTTGTCCATCGGATGCCTCTAAGAGTTCAAAGCCAATGGGTTCTAGAATATTGATAATGACGGCGCGATTTTCCCAGCCATCATCAACAACTAGGATTTTCTGTTTAGAGCCTTGGTAGCCAATGATGTTGTTAGCTGATTGGACACCTGTTGACTGCGTTGAGTCTAAAATAGTTGGCAAATTTATGTCAAACCAAAAGGTGCTGCCACTCCCAAGCGTACTTTTGACAAAAACTTCACTTCCCATCATTGAGACGAGTTTCTTGCTAATTGACAGTCCCAATCCAGTTCCTTCCGCCCGACGCGAACTATCCCCCACTTGCTCAAAAGGCAAGAAGATTTTTTCCAACTGATTTGGAGCCATTCCGATGCCAGTATCTTCTACTAAGAAGCGAATTGTGGTGATTGGTGATTGTTTCTCTTGCCCCTGAACCACACTCACTTTAAAAATAACGCCGCCCGTATCAGTGAATTTGACGGCATTGGAAAGAAGGTTCATCAAAACTTGGCGGAGTCGCTTTTCATCGGCATGGACTACTGTAGGGATTGGGGTGAGGGGAAGATAGGTAAAGTGAATGGATTTTTGTTGGGCTTTGAGGCGGAAGATTTCTGATAGCCCTGAAAGAAAGGAGGGAAAATGAAAATCTACTGGGTAGAGTTCGAGTTTGTTTGCCTCGATTTTAGATAGGTCTAAAATATCGTTAATCAGCGTGAGGAGGTGTTCACCGCACTGGTAAATGATGTCAAGCCCCTCCTTTTGCCTGGGAGTAAAGTGTAAGTCCCGTTGGAGAATCTGAGTGTATCCTAAAATGCCGTTGAGAGGAGTGCGCAGTTCGTGGCTCATATTTGCCAGAAACGTGCTTTTTGCTTGGTTGGCAACTTCTGCGGCTTCTTTGGCTTGTTGCAATGCAACTTCTGCTTGTTTGCGATCGCTAATTTCACGCTTTAATTTTTGATTAGTGTGGGTTAATTTTGCTGTCTGTTTGGCGACTTGGGCTTCTAATATGCGATTGTAGTCAGCTAAGAGTGTCTCCGCTTGTTTGCGTTCCGTAATGTCTTGAAAGGCAACAATCGCATACGCAATGTTTCCTTGAGTGTTGAAAATGGGCGTAGCACGCACCTCAAAAGGAATAATCTTCCCGTCTCGATGAACCTCTAAATCGTCAACCGTCACCGTTTCGCCGTTTAAAGCTCGCAAAGCGGGGAGTTGTTCGGTGGGGCATAACTGGTTTCCGCAATAAATTTGATAAACACCTGCCAGTTTTTCGGGCGTGGCGTCTGGGATAACGTCTATACCGAGCAAACGCTTTGCTGTCGGGTTGAAGTAGGCGACTTTACCCGTCACCTCATGAACCGATACTCCGATGGGTAAAGCTTCGAGCAATTGATTCAGTCGGCTTTCACTGGTTCGTAAGGCGTCATTTAAAGCTTTTAGTTCGGTGAAGGAGGTTTGCAGTTGTACTGCCATATGATTAAAAGATTTTGCAAGTTCTCCCACTTCGTCGGAGCGTTCAATTTCTACGGTTTTACCCCATTCCCCCTTTGCAATCTCCTTAGCAGCGGTGTTTAAGTGCAGAATGGGTTTTGTAACCCAACGAGCGGTAAGGATACCAATAACGGTAGACCCAATTAACGCTGCTACGCACAACAGAATCGTTGTGCGAGTATGGGCGTTGATTTGCGCCATAAAGTCATTTTCTGGCACGACTACAACAATCAGCCAGTTCAGCCCAAACTGATCTCGATAGGGTGTTACTTGAGTAAACTGGCGTTGGTCTTCTAAATTGAAGTTAAGCTGTTGGCTGGCTTTAATTTCCTGGAGACTGCCAAAATAGTGGAGTAAATACTGCGTTGTCGATCGCATTAAGCGATCGCTACTATTTTTTGCTTGAATGCGATGAACTTTACCATTTGCAATAATGTAAGGTGGCTCGTTACTTGAACTCGCTACCAGTAGACCGTTGCGTTCTAAAATAAAGGTTTTCCCCGATGGGCTAATTTTTAATTGGTGCAGGAAATGATGAATTTGCTTTAGCTGTAAATCGACACTGATAACTCCGAGCAGCATGTTAGTCTTGTCGTAGACGGGATGGCTGTGAGAGATAGAGATGTACTCCGGATACCCTTCCCATTGGTAAATTTGACTCCATACAGGTTGACCAGCACGCACAGTATCTGCATACCAAGCTTCTTTCTGAAACTTGTAATCTTGAGCAACTTCTGGTGGATTGAGGCGATTTCCTTGCTTATCAACAGAATAGGTGTAATTTTTCCCGCTTGTAGTGTTTGACGTTTCGCTGATTTCTAGATGGCCATCCGGATAACGTCCAGCTCCTATATAATCCCCGTTTTGACTGCCAAAGCTAATGTAGCCAACATTCTCAAAGACTTGAAGTTGTTTCCAGAAGTAGTTTCCGGCTGTTTGAAAATCGTTTAGGTTGAGCAGTCCTAACTCAATTGCATCTAAATTAAGTTGATTGATTTGTTGAGGAACTGCTAAGTAGGTATCTAGATGCTGATGAATGCGGGCAGTCACTTCTAAACGTAACTGAGTCGCTAAGTTATTGACTGCCTGCTGCCCGTTTCTAAACGAGAGATACCCCACTAGCCCCACTGCCCCGACGATTTGCAAGACGAAGGGGATAATAAAGACTGTTCGCAGGGGAGCCTGTCCGGCAACTCTGGCAACTAAGCGATTGAGAACATGAATCGGCATGGGGCAAAGGGGTGGCGCGGGTGGGAGAGCTTCTAATACGAAGTTGCCTTCAAACGCAGTAGACAGCAAGAGCAGGGAGAGCAGGGGAGAGAAAATGTTATTTTTGAACACAACTTAGTATCAATAGCAAAGCTATAGCGCTTCTCACCCGCATGCAATACAGCTTTTGTGGTGCGGACATCTTGCCTGCCCAGCGTTGAGGACGGGCGAGACGCCCATCCCACAGGACATTTAAGACTCTCAGGACTTACGCAAAGAACGTCTTTTAACCGCCAGTCGTAGGGACTTTGGTATCGTGTCCCTACCAGATGTAGCGTCTGTGCCTAAGTACTGACTTTATTACACAGGACTTACGCAAATTTACCTTTGAACCACCATCTGTAGGGGCGAGGCATGCCTCGCCCCTACTCTGTTGAGCATCTGTGCGTAAGTCCTATTACATCCAACCGAGAATTGTTATAAACACCTCCTTAGGACGATGACTTCACTCTCCTTGGGGCTATTTTCGCACTCTTGACTATCGATTCTGGAATCTAATTCCCAAGCCGACATCCGCGATTGAGCGTACCGCCCCTCAACTTGCCATCAATTGAGAAGGTGTCACCCGCCACAACTGCTCTAGCTCAGCCGCTGGCATTGTCAGATATAAAACATCACCCGCCGAAAGGGACGTTTCTAATAAATCCCAGCCATGAATTGTTTGGTTGTTGGTTTCAACGTAGAGCGGTACAAAGTCAGCATCCATTGCCGCCTCTTTAACGCGGCGTCCGCAGAAGGGATGTTCGGGTACGATGAGCGTGGCTAGGGCGACCCAAAGAATATCTCCCGTCATCCCATTGCCTAAAATTTTCTCGCCCAACGCAGCAGCGGCAAAGGAGGGTGTCGCTAATTCAGTCGGACTGAACACCGCCTCAAAATTAAACACCTGTTGCACGGAAAGGACTAAATGTGGGTCTTGATTGCGCACGACGACTCGCAACTTGGGAGCCGACGCTTTGGCGCTGAGGGCAATCTCGACATTCACCATGTCGTCGCTCGTAACTGCCAAGAGGGCTTCAGCTTTGTGGACGTTGGCAGCTT
>JAIUYC010000287.1 GCA_020216575.1 Coleofasciculus sp. S288
AGTTCAGCGCTGAAACCTTAAGTAACATTGATGGGAGAATCCGGCAGCGATCGCAAATTGAACCCGACTCAGATGAAGGACCAGCCGCTTACATCGTAGTAACGTTGCTTATGGGAACGGCTGATGATCGCCCTTTGTTTGAACCCATCAACTCAGCAGAGGCAATGCAGGAAGCTTTGCAGAAAGTCGCCTCAATGAGTTCTGAGTATTTGATGGTGTTTGAGCTACTATGGAGTCCACAAGTTGAAACCGATACGCTTACTGAAACGGAATTAGCGACGGAGTACGGGGATTTGGTTGCGATCGCCTCTAGAATGTCTTGATAATGAAGCGGAAAGCGATCGCCATGACTAATCCTAACAACCGACCCAACCCAAAATCTTACCCTCAAGATGATCGAGATGCTGGGGAAGAGGAGATTAAAAACAACGGCAACGACGCCGCTTCAGAATCAGATCTCTCTTGGTGGGAGAAACTGAGCAACCCAGACCCAAAAGTAAGAGAGCAAGGAAGGCACGAATGGCAGGAGTATCAAGAGGAACAGTTCCAACAATTTCACCCACTAGAGGAACAGTAGCGCCAAAATTTGAGCTTTACGAACAGGTTGATCTTGAGGGCATGGGCGGGAAATGGTGGACTGGACGCTACATCCTTACACGGGTATTTGACCAAGGCGTGTGGTGGTACGGGATAACTCACCCTTAGCAGGGAAGTAACGATATCACTCAGTTGTCTGTCGTGGTGGAGTTCCCAGAACGCTATTTGAGGCGTCCCGAAAAGCCAGAAAAATTCAAAGTGACGGGTGGAATCTACAAAGCAGAGAACTTTCTGCAAGAGTATGGCAAGTCGATTCTCAAGGCTGGCGTCAATCGTGCCAACGTCTCACCCCTGCTGGAACCAACACCGGAAGATGAGCAAGCCTCAGAGCTTGCATCCTATCTGAATCAGTGCGACTCAAAGGATGCGATCGCGTCACTAATGCAACAATTTCAGCTGGAGCTAGCAATGCTTCGGAAAGCAGCGCCCAGAATTGTGCAACCACAAAATTTAGAGTCACTCCTGCAATACAAGCAGATTAGTAGGTGGCTGACAGAGATTGAGGAGATATCTTGCTGAAGTTTGCAACTCGAACGTGTCGATTGCTACTTAAGGGCTGTCTTCAAGATTTTCCGTATTTGGCATAGACCTGTTCAGGGGTCGCTGGCATGACGTTACAATATTCTTCCCTACCGTTGCTCTCTCCAGTAGGGGCTTGGTATCCACAGACAAACTCGGCTGTACCGTCAGAGAAGATATAAGCCCCACTGTAGTGGCCATCTTTGTCAGGAGTTCCAAAGGTTTCTTTAACAATTTTGGTTTGCTTGCTCATTGAAAATCCTTTTCTCTTGCTGCATATCGGTTTAAAAGGAGGAATGGAATCGTCCACTAACAGCTTTATGCCTGTGTCTCATTATCAATGCCTGCTAGCACGATGCCATAACCCCAGCTAAGTCTTAATTGTAGCACTAAAGATTATATACTACTTTGAAGAAAAAGTACTTACCTTAGAAATATATTCAATCTATTTAATTAAAATTAGTAAATTTTCTCAATATATACGAAGTTTAAGCTCAAAATTAAGTTGTTTAACACACCAACTAAAAAAATTATGGTAATTGGTAGAATAATTATATGAATAAATCAACTAGCGAAAATTTTGTCAGAGTCATTCTCAAAAGATATAAATCGGGAGCTAATACAACGGCTATTTCTAAGTTTTTACAGCAAGAGCTTAACCTCGATCCACATGAAGCTGCCAGAGCAATAAATACCCATATTATCGCGTCAAAAATCTCTCAATCCCAAGGAAAAAAATTACAGGAGAAGCTCAATGATTACGAAGTAGAGGTTATTTTGGAACCTCTAAGCGAATAAGCTCCAAAGGCATCTTTCTTAAATCTAAGAAGAGAGGGTAGAAACTTGGCGGTAAGGGGATAGATCGTCAACAAATCTAATACCAATTTGCTAAAGAAGTGATAGAGATAGTTGCAACTAAACCCTTGTGCAGTCTAGGCTTCGGAGCTAGCAAGAATTTTACTACTAAAGCAAATTGGTATAATCCGTTAGCTTAGGCAGTTGCTATTGCCGATGGGGGCAGGAGTTCTCGTTTATCGCTCTGCAAGACTTGAATTTTACCCTGATCATCTATATCAACAACAACGGTGTCTCCCTCTTTGATGCGGCTGCTTAAGATTTCCTCAGCGAGGCAGTCTTCTAACAGGCGTGCGATCGCTCGACGCAGGGGACGCGCTCCGTAACTGGGATCATAGCCTTCTTCCACGAGGCGATCTTTAAACCGTTCAGTGACTTCCAGAGTAATTCCTCGCTCAGTTAAACGGTTGCATACTTCGCCTAAAAGGATAGAAGAAATTTGTTTAACTTCATCCTTGGTCAGTTGCCGAAAGACAATAATTTCATCGAGACGGTTGAGAAACTCTGGACGGAAATATGCTTTCAGGTCTTCATTCACCAGGGAGCGAATGCGCGTGTACTCTCGCTCGGCTTGATTTTCACCAGCATCAAAACCAAGACCCCCGCCACCTTTCACAATCACGCTAGAACCGATGTTGGAGGTCATAATCAACAACGTGTTCTTAAAGTTCACGGTGCGACCCTTGGTATCAGTCAAGCAACCGTCTTCTAAGATTTGCAGCAGCAGGTTGAATATATCGGGGTGTGCTTTTTCGATTTCGTCAAACAGCACAACTGTATAAGGATGACGGCGGACGGCTTCAGTTAACTGTCCCCCTTCGTTGTAACCTACATAGCCAGGAGGAGAACCGATGAGCTTGGAGACGGTGTGACGCTCCATGTATTCGGACATATCCAATCGAATCATGGCTGATTCAGACCCAAAGCAGTAAGCGGCTAATGACTTAGCGAGTTCTGTCTTCCCCACCCCTGTAGGACCAGAGAAGATAAAACTGGCAATCGGGCGATGGGGGTTACTGATGCCAACTCGGGTACGACGAATGGCACGAGAAATCGCTTTGACGGCTTCGTCTTGACCAATGAGCCGAGTATGCAGAGTATCCTCCATCAGGAGCAACTTTTCAGACTCGGATTCGGTCAGTTTGTTCACCGGTACTCCCGTCCATGAGGCGACAATGTGGGCAATATCCTCTTCATTTACTATGGGAGAGCCATCAATGTAAGCAAAGTTAGGGCTTTTGTCTCGGATGAGCACCTTCATCTCCGCCTGAATTTCTAGTTCGCGATCGCGCATTTTCCCTGCCTTGTCAAACTCTTGCGAGTAGACGGCATCTTCTTTATCCTTGAGAACTTGGCGTAGTTCTTTTTTCAGGCTCTTAGCCACCGATGGTACTTTAGAGTTGGCGATTTGGGCGCGAGAACTGGCTTCATCGATTAGGTCAATCGCTTTGTCGGGCAAGAAGCGGTCTGAGATATATCGGTCTGAAAGCTTAGCAGCGGCTAACAGAGCGAGGTCTGATATTTTAAGTTTATGGTGCTGCTCGTAGCGATCGCGCAATCCGTACAAGATTTCAATCGTTTCCTCAACACTGGGTTCATTCACCATCACCGGTTGGAAACGACGTTCTAAGGCTCCATCCCGCTTGATGTACTTAGAGTATTCATCCAGCGTGGTCGCACCAATACACTGGAGTTCGCCTCGTGCCAGGGCAGGTTTTAGGATATTAGCGGCATCAAGATTTCCTTCCCCTGCTCCCGTCCCAACTAACGTATGAACCTCGTCAATGACCAGGATTACATCCTTGCAAGCACGGATTTCCTTGATGATTTTTTTAAGACGCTCCTCAAACTCGCCTCGATACTTCGTTCCTGCAAGTAACGAAGCCATATTAATGCTGATCACCTGCTTGCCTTGAAGGCGAAAGGGAACATCCGTGTTGACAATGCGCTGAGCTAGTCCCTCCGCTAATGCTGTTTTCCCGACTCCTGGCTCTCCTATCAAAATCGGATTGTTCTTAGTGCGACGACCCAGAATTTGAATTATTCGTTCAACTTCCTTTTGGCGACCCACGACGGGATCGAGCTTGCCCTGAACTGCAAGTTGAGTCAGATTGATGCCATATATGTTGAGGTTTGGCGTTTTTCTGCGGATGTGGCTACTATCAGTTGGGGCATTTGCCGTATCGGGAAGCATTTTGATCACTTTAGTCAGGACTTCCGTTGAGTCAACTCCCAAGTTTAAGAGTACTTTTGCTGCCACCCCCTCTCCATCCCGAATCAATCCCAGAAGCAAGTGCTCGGTGCCAATGTAGTCGCACTTCAGGGAGCGAGATGCTTCCAGAGACAGCTCAAGCACGCGCCTGCTCCTTGGGGTAAAGGGAATTTCAACAGAGATCGAGCCAGAACCCCGACCAATAAATTTTTCAACCTCTTCCCTTGCCTCTTTGAGAGTAACGCCCAGGGAGTTCAAGACTTTTGCGGCGATACCATTGCCTTCTCCAACCAGACCCAAAAGGATCTGCTCGGTACCTACAAAATTGTGACCGAGGCGATGTGCTTCCTCTTGGGCTAGCCTAATCACCTTAATAGCCGTATCTGTAAAGCGTTCAAACATGAATGTGTCCTTGGGAAGGGAGTAATTGCGGTCGTGTCTGGAGTGGGATTTTCAGCCAACCCTTTCAACTAAAGCCTCTCTGTGAAACCGAACAACGCAGGAGGCTGATTCCCGATAAGGCACACATGTGCATACTTTCAGGGTGATGTTGTTGTGCGTCGAGTCCAGTAACCGTTGCACTGTGCAGGGTTGCATCTTGTTTTTACAGTAAGCAACGATGCGATCGCCGACTTTAATATTTAGCGCTTGAATGTTCATTACTACTCATCCTCACGAGCAAGGAATTGGATCAGCTAGTCGTATTCCGCACAGACACGGCTTGTCGGCAATATACTCCACCGAGTTACTTTTTTTCTCCTTTGGCGTCGTAGTTCGCTACTGACCCGACTGCCTAAAGCCCGTCACAGTAGGAAGAGTAGTATTGCTAGCTCCGACAGACTTACACTTTATCCATACATATATTTTGCCCCCAACTCTTCAACTGTGATCAGAGTTAAGATTATGTTCCCCAAGATGGGGGGTTAGGGAGCTTTCTGCGTAAGTCTTGTTTTAGCTACTTAACTGTTGTATGTAGCGTCTTTCCAGAGTATCACAGAAAGCGATATATGATACAAAAAATAATTTTTATCGTCAAGATAATACTGCTATACTGAAATCATTGTTCACCCAGGTTAAAAAAATGCGAGCTAAGTTAACGAAGCCGCTCCGAGTACTGCCTCTTCTAACACCTGGTAGCAGCCAACAGAAGACCAGCGCAATTCCTGGGCAATCGATGAAGATACAACCTACTTGTCCTTGCTGCTCAGAGACTTTACTTCGTCATATGCGTGTGGAAGGACTTTACTGGCGATGTAGTTCTTGTTATCAAGAAATGCCAATCTAGAAACCCTGTCGGATTAGCTATATCTTTTTGAGAACCACTTTTGTCTTTAAAAAAAATACGCTGATAGACTAATCTAAATCGATGCAGATTTGAGATCAAATCAAAATTAACTGAACGGATGCGCGATCGCTCTCCCTTACCTAGTGCAAGAAGGCAGAAGGCAGGGGGCAAGGAAGCTTGTACAGTAAGCATTTTAAACTTTATACTCAAAGAACGCAGTATGGGGTTTTTGAGGAAGAAAGCTAAAAGGGTAATTCCTCTTCATTCTGCTCTTTGATCGATAATCTCAAGGATGTGCTGGTTTCCTCTTCCACTGGCAGTTGTTCAATAAGTTCTCCCAGTTCTTTTTGAAGCTTTTGCGTTAGCTGAATAGGTAAATCTAACTCAATTCCCAGCATTTGCGTCAGCTTAGCTAGTTGTCCAAATTCCACTTTTTTAGTTGATCGCGTTGAGCTAGACAGCTGAAAACCGCTTGTTTCGGAAATCTCCTGTGCCTGCATCGCCGCTTTGAGCCTTTCTTTGATGTGATTGATTTCTGTATCTAACTGCTTCCACT
>JAIUYC010000288.1 GCA_020216575.1 Coleofasciculus sp. S288
CAATCCGGGATTTTGTTAAAGACTCGTTCAGTGTGCAGAACGATGATTCTCTCGATACCTTGCAGTTTGGAGAACTGACCCTTTGGATTGAGCAAGGCCCACAGGCAATCTTAGCTGGCGTGATTCGGGGAAACGCGCCTCAAAAATTAAGGTTGGTTTTTCAGGATGCGATCGCAAGCATTCACCTTGAGCATAGCGAAGCCCTCAATTCATTCGATGGGGACGTTACCCCCTTTGTAGCAACGAAACCGGAGCTTGAAACCTGCCTTCAGGCTCAGTATGAACGCAAAAAACAAAAACCTTCTCCGCTAGTATGGGTAGTCTTAGGAGGTCTAGGAGTTGGTTTAGCGACTTGGGCTGGTTTTTCGATTCGAGACAACCTGCGCTGGGCAGCTTTTCTGGAAAAACTGAACGATGAACCGGGAATCGTCATCACCAAGGTTGAGAAACGTGGGAATAAGTATTATGTTTCCGGACTGCGCGATCCGTTGGCAGCAGATCCGACAGCAATTCTGAAAGCTGCTCATGTTAATCCAAAAGCTGTAATAACCGAGTGGGAGCCTTTCAGTTCGCTCGATCCAGCCCTTCTCGCCGCTAGAGCCAAACAATTGCTCCGAGCACCTGACACGGTATCCCTAAAAGCCGACACAAACGGTATCCTCTATGCCACAGGCTCCGCTCCCCATCAATGGATTGCCGAAACCCGAAAATGGGTGCAATTTATTCCCGGCATTACTCAGTTTTGGGACAAGAATCTGATTGATGCGGATGTCAAACAACTCAAGTCAAGCGAAGCACAACTTGAAAAACAAATCATTCGTTTTACGGAAGGAACTGTACAGCTTAAATCGGGGCAAGATGAGGACTTAGCGGAACTCGCTCAAGAAATTGAAAAACTTTTCGATTCTGCCCTATCGTTGAACAAGGATATTCAGATTAAGATTGTCGGGCACACGGATGAGAGGGGGTCGGTAGAGACCAATATGAGACTGAGCCAAAGGCGTGCTGATACAATTCTGTCTGCGTTAGTCTCGAAAGGGTTCAACCCAAGCAATTTTGAGGCAGTGGGTGTGGGTTCAACACAACCTTTACGAAACGAGTTTGGAGTACAAGAACCCGCAATTAACCGCAGCGTATCTTTCGAGATAACTATCACAGATAAGCCAAACTCAAGCCCTCTTTAGCGATGATTCAGAAAAAAGTTTGCATGGTGGGAGCCTTCGCGACAGGCAAAACCAGTCTTGTAGCGCGTTTTGTTAGCAGTATTTACTCGGATGTCTACCAGACCACTGTGGGTGTAAAAATTGACAAAAAATTAGTTCATTTGGCAGAGCGGGAGGTGAATCTTATCCTCTGGGATATTCAGGGAGAAGACGACTTCCAAAAGCTGCGGTTATCCTACTTACGGGGCTTATCAGGATATCTTTTGGTCGTAGATGGAACGCGCCGCGCTACCCTTGAGAAGGCTTTTACTATTCAGCAAATCGTAGAAGAGACAGTTGGGACAGTCCCGTTTATTGTCATCCTTAATAAATCCGATTTGATGGATGAATGGGAGGTTGATTCCACGGCTATGGACGAAATATCAAAACGGGGTTGGATGGTCATTCAAGGAAGCGCCAAAACAGGGATGGGTGTAGAAGAAGCCTTCCTAACCCTTGCTAAAGAAATGGTGGAATGATAGATGGTTGACCTCCCCAGTCCAGTTCTTGATTACCTGCATGCAATAACCGTAGAAAGCCGTTCTCTGGCATATCTCCTGATCGAAAAGGAGGGTCACCTGTCAGATTGGGGCGGGAATCTAGATGCCTACGGAATTGTGAATCTGCAAAAAGGAGAGTTCATAGAAGAGAAGGTCTTTTTTTTGCAAGGCCTTCTTCCCCTAGAGGGTTCTCCTTTGTTTCTCCCCTGCATGAAAACAGGGTATGGACTTAGCACAGATATCCATATTTTTCCCGGTGAGGAAGGAGACTGGGTGTTACTGCTCGATGCAACATCGGATGAAATCCGGCAGCAGGTGATTCAACAAAAAGGAAATGAATTGAGCCTTGTGCGGGAAAAACAATCTAAGATATTGAACCAATATCTGGGAAAAAATGTTGCGGAAAGCCTAGCTCAAGGGGTCTTCACCCTTCAACAAGAAGGAGAACGCAAGGATGTAACGATTCTGTTTGCGGATATTCGTGGATTCACCTCCTACAGTGAAAAAAAATCGCCTGAAGAGGTTTTTCAAACACTAAATGTATACCTCCCTGCGATGCTCCAGCCGATTCTTGATGAAGCTGGCATGGTGGATAAGCTGATTGGAGATGCAGTTATGGCTATCTTTGGGGTTCTGCCTGCTAGCGAAGTTCCCCCAAAATTGGCGACAAAAGCGGCATTACGAATGATTGAGGCTGTTAGTAATGTTAGTAAAGGTGTAGAAACAGACAAGGGAGCATCCTTCAAAATTGGTATTGGTATCGCGTCAGGTCCAGTCGCTTTGGGAATTCTTGGGAGTAAAGACCGTAGAACCTTCACCGCCATCGGTCATCATGTTAATTTAGCCGCCCGCCTTGAAAGTCAGGCACGTCCGAGGGAAATTCTTATCGATCAAAATACGTTTGAAAAAATCGATGACATGCAGCGGTATTTCTCGGCAATCACTCTTGCTTTCAAAGGAATTGCTGAGCCAACCCAAGTTTATTCATGGCTGGTGAATTGACTAATTTGGTAATGGGGAATGGGGAATAGGAGAGGAAGCTCGTAAACGGCAATAATTTCCCATTCACCAATTACCAATTACCGAAATTATTGAACTTCCAACGGGAAGATTACGGTGAAGGTGGAGCCAACTCCACCTTGTGAGACTAGCTCAATTTTGCCTTGCAGGAGATTGACTAGCCGTGAGACAATTGCTAATCCTAAACCTGTACTATCAGGTTGGTAAGGTCGATCGCTGAATTCAACTCGAAAGTAGGGTTCAAATATACGGATTTGGTCTTCTGGTGCAATTCCAATGCCAGTATCGGAAACTGCGATCGCCCACTTGTCATGATCTAGCTGCTGGCACGATACTTGGATAGAACCAGACTCGGTGTAGCGAATGGCATTGCTGACAAGATTAGTAACAATCTGCTGCAATCGTAAACTGTCGCTGACGACTTGCTGAGGAGCGCGTTCGCAATCCACTTTCATTTCTAGCTGTTTCAACCGAGCCAAAGGCTCCATCGTTTCCATAACATCTCTGATCAAAGAGCGTATCTCCGTCTGTGTTGGTTGTAGTTTCATCTGCCCAGCTTCATACCGGGAAATTTCCAGAGCATCGTTAATCAGTCGGAGTATCTCTCTCCCCTTGCGGAGTACGCGCTCAATGTGTTCTAGATTGGCAAAGGTGTCTTTTACCTCAGCGTTTTGTCGTTGTAGGCGCAAGAATAAATCGGAGTAGCCAATAATTGAAGTTAGAGGGTTTTTCAGTTCGTGAGCGAGATGGGAAATATTCTCTTGATTCGTGCGAACTAAGCGAGTCAGTTCCTGATTGTTAAGTGTCAGATTAGTTTGTAGCTGCTTTAGTTCTCCTAACCGCTCTTCGGTATAGCTTTTGAAACATTGGGCAATGGCTTCATCAACCACTGTATCAATCATGCGAACGGCTCGAAGCACTTCTGCGGCTGACGCTTGTAGCAAATCTGCCTCTAACGTCGAAACGATGACAGAGCGCACTAAACGGTATTCTCGCGCAATTTCTGCTGCATCGTAGCCTTGCTCGGCACGGAGAGCGCCATGCTCTAAACTTTTTTCTACTAATGTTTGAACATCACTTTCTTGTGATGGGCTAAGCATGGTTGCCATTGCTTCGAGAACATCAGGAAGGCTATCTCGTATCGCTTTAAAGGGGAGATGATCAGCGCTTTTAATTTTGTTATCCTGGCGAACGGCTTCAACCCAGTTCTCTATAATGATGTCTATTTTATCAAGCAGTAATTGGCTAAAATCTATCATGTGTCAAGTTTGGCAGTGGGCAAAACCCTTCTTTTTTCAACTAATTTGAATGATTGTGGCATCTACTTACAGATAGAGATATGGCTTTAAAGATTAAATCAGAGCGCTTGTGCGATCGCTCTTAGTCCTAGGTCAACTGCTGTTATTGTGCATCACCCTGTAGAGCATCAGCATTGAGTCATGAAGCTTGGTGCAGAATGCAGTTCAAGGTGCGATCGCGTTCACTCTCTCACAAGACGGGGAGGTTAGCCAAGGAGTCTGAGGGGTGATTGTAAAAGTTATGCTACTCACAAGCTGTTTCCATCACGTCGCCTACATGGTTTTCCTTTCTGTTGCGGAAAATTTTCAAGTGTCACAGTGCGGTAAAATGCTGCATTATTTATCTGTGAGAGGATCACATGGAAATTGTGCCGGGGCGCGTTATTAAACGACCAACCCAGCCGAACGGAACCGTTGAGAAGACGGTGCAGGAGAGTCCAACAATCGTAGCTTCACCAATACGAGAGTGCTACGCATGCAGAGCCAACCCACCTGAAGAGTTTAGAGAAGCACGGCGCTGTGGCAGCCAAGAAGAAGCAATTATGGCTTGCCAAGCCTGGTTGCTAGACGACTTAAACAATGACGAGCTGTGCGTTTATTGGTGTGAAGTGCCAGAGGGTTTTACAAGAGATTATCTATCCTACATGCATCCCTGCGCTTCTGTGGATGTTATAAATAGGCAGGACATGCACAATAAAATCAAGGCTAGTTGGACAAGTTAGCAATGGTTGAGGTGGAGCAGCTGCGAGGAATAGAGCCTTACTGGACAGCTCTTAACAAAGACGGCTATAAGATCCAGCTCGTACATTTGCTGCTACGCAACCATAACAATTATCTACTGACGCGATCGCCCTCGTGTACAGGTTGGTCAATTCCGGGTATCGTCCCAGATAAGCCGTACACGCTTAACAATTTGGCAGACCATCTCAACAAGAGGATATCGTCGCTAGGGGCGGAGGAACCTATAAAAATTGAATGGTTTGATGCCCCGATGTCGGACAAGAGGTGGAAGTCAGTTCGGCCACGCTTGTTATTAGTCATGCCGTCAGCTCAGCTAGCTCCACCACCTGGCTATACGTGGATGTGGTACGACCCATACTGTCGCTCAGCCGAGCATAATTTTCTAGGATTGGAACTAGACCGCGTCTTCCGTAAGGTGAGAACCAATACTAAACCCGTCAAGCAGCAGTGGGAGGAACGCCACAATTACGGTTATGTATTCGGTGAGCAGTGGGTGGAGACTACCGACGAACCCAGACAAGGTTGGTTATGGGTAGAAGGAGAGAAATGAGTCTACACTGGTCGATGGCGAGTTTCAATCCTGAGCGATCGCATTCACTCTCTCACAGGACGGGGAAGTTAGCCAAGGAGTCTGAGGGGTGACGGCGGGCGTTTGGGCGACTAGAATCATTTGCCCCTCAGCAGTTTTCACCCAACCAGTAGCTTCTACAATTCGCCTGTGAGTGACACTAGTGGGATTGGTTTCAGGATTAGCATTATCTATGTTCTCTTCTTCAGAGTCGAGAGCAACCCATTCAGACACAACCGCATCACTGTTGAGAGGGTCAAGTGGATTGAGCGGTATGCCACCCCGTCCGGTAACGACAAAGCTGCTGCGAGTCGCTGCACCTCCAGGAGTACAGGTGCGATCGATTTGGCTTTCGGCATCGACTAAATTAGAGCCTACATTCCGCAGATATTTAAGTCCCGTTAATAGAAGATGAATTCGGAATAAATAAAGCCTCAAATGATTGCAGCGCAATTATTTGAGGCTTTTTTAGAGTATAATAACTTTCTCAAGTAGAGTAACTCTAAAAACCATGAAAAAGCCAACAGACGCGATAAATATCGTAAATTTAGACCATTTAGGAATAGTAGCAGGAATAATATATAGCGGTTCCCACTCTCGTGATGTACACTTGCAGTTTAAGTATATCAATGAATGAAAATCAACAATGAAACCTTATTCAATTGAATTTCGGCAGAAAATCATTGAAG
>JAIUYC010000289.1 GCA_020216575.1 Coleofasciculus sp. S288
CTCCAATCTGTTGCGATCGCCATCTTTTATTCTCCGGCAAGTCGGACAAATCGGGGCGGTGTCCTTCGCGAGTATGCATCACATGGTAACCCAGTTCCCGTGCTACGGCTAGAACGTTGCGAATGGGTTCAATCGGCGCACGAGTCAACGATAAATCGTAACCCATCCGGTCAACATAACCACCGATACCGCAGAAGTCGGTCTGCATATCAATAATGAGCAGCACCGTATTTTCTGGGCGCAAATCCCCGTTATAGGGATAGGGATAGGGTTCAGCGTCAACAAAACGTCCCATATCAATTTTGGATTTTGGATTTTAGATTTTGGATTAACTGTACTTCGAGAAATTTGCGGAGTTAGGGGAGAGTTTTTCGATGGGTTGAGCCTGTAGAGCATAGCAGTTGCCCTTACAGCGATTCCTTTCTCCTAATCCATAAACGCGACAAATTAACAAGCGCCGTCGAGATTGCCCGTTAGTGATTTGTTCCTAAAGCTCCTGGCGCACCTGATAATGTTTTTTGTGGGGAGCAGGTGAGAATCATAATTAGCAGCGTCAGAACATAAGGTGCGGCATTGAATAAGTAGTAACCTTGGGTAATGCCAACGGATTGTAGGGCAGGACCGAGTGCCTGAGCACCACCGAAGAGTAACGAGGCATACAGGCATTGCATTGGTTTCCATTGAGCGAAAATTACTAAGGCAACTGCCATGAGTCCTTGACCACTAGAGATACGTTCGCTCCAAATTCCGGGATAGTAGAGGGATAGGGAAGCTCCACCAATTCCAGCTAAAAAGCTGCCAGCGATGATGGAAAGCATGCGAACTTTTTTGATCGAAACTCCCATCGCTAAAGCGGCATCGGGACTATCTCCAACCGCACGGATGAATAAACCCCAACGGGTTGATTTGAAGAACCATGCCATTAAGGGAGCGATCGCAACACCGAGTAGGAACAACGGACTAATTTTTAAAGCAGATTCCAATGCAGGGATATTGCTCCAGCTTCCCAAATCTATAGTTAGCAATTGCGGTGCTTTGGGTTGGATAAAGGGTTTGCCCAGGAAAAAAGCGATGCCGCTACCAAAGATAATCATGGCAATGCCAACAGCGACATCATTAACCCGAGGCTGTTGAGTCAGCCAAGCATGAATCAAGCCTAAAACCATCCCTGATACTCCTGCAATCAGGACTCCCAACCAAGGCGAATTAGTCAGATAAGAGATAGCATAGGCACTCATTGCCCCCATCAGCAGCGTTCCTTCCAGTCCCAGGTTAATCTTGCCGCTTTTTTCAGTCAGGCATTCCCCCAAGGAGACAAACAGAAAGGGAGTGCCACCCCGCATTGTACCCGCTGCGATCGCTAAGGGAACTCCCCACCAACCTAATGTTTCTGCTGCCATTTTATAGATTTCTCCGTTGATGAAAATCTGCTTTGTCAGTTGTCAGTTGTCAGTTGTTTTTCTTGTCCACTGAACTACTGACATTAAACGGTGACGGCTGACGGCTGAGTGCTAATGGTTGCAGGCGGTTCTTTGAAGATTGCTAAACGCCCGTAGAGCGACTCGCTGTACATGACGACCAAGAACACGAGTCCTTGAAATACTAAGACAGTGGCATCGGGTAGCTCGTGTACACGTTGCAAGATACCACCACTAGCGAGAATACCGCCGACTAGAACTGCAACTACCGTTGCCGCTAAGGGGTTGTGTCGGGCAATGAATGCTACTAAAATTCCGCTGTACCCATAGTTGGCATTGAGAGATTCGTTGGCTCGTCCGTGTACAGCAGCAACTTCCACCATACCTGCCAACCCGGCACAAGAACCTGCGAGAAAACAAATTGCCATCGTTAGCTTGCCTACCGGAAGTCCAGCAATTCGAGCTGCCCGAATATTACCGCCAGCAGTACGAGCGGCGAAGCCAAAGGTGGTGCGTTGGATGAGAATATAGGCAATGATGCAGGCAATCAAACCATAGATTAATCCGTAGTGAACGCGGGTTCCGGGGAGAGTGCCGAGCATATTTACCTCAGCAATTGGGTAGGTGGAGGGCTTATTGAGTGAACTGGGGTCGCGCCAAGGCCCGCCGACGAGATGATTGAGGAGAGCGATCGCAATATAATTCATCAACAAACTGCTAATCGTCTCATTCACACCTCGGTAGTGACGCAACGCTCCCACCGCCGCAATCCACAATCCTCCACAGATAATTCCTCCCAGCGCCATACCAATCTGCACGACTGTAGGCGGTGCGCTTGCTAAAGATAGTCCAGCCGCAACAGCACCCAGTCCGCCAACAACCAACGCGCCCTCATTGCCAATAATCACCAAGCCCAAACGAGCGGGAAGCGCCGTACATAAAGCCGTCAACATCAGCGGTGCTGCCCGAATTAGCGTGTTTTGGAATGAACGCCAATTGCCAAATGCGGCTTTGTAAATCGAGGCATAGACTCCAAACGGATTAGCCCCTGCCAGCGCACAAAAAATTCCAAACAGAATCAATGAAACAAGAATAGCGGCAACTGGAATACAAACGGCTTCCAGTGTTCTACGCCAGTTGTGACGACTAATCATTGGGTTAGTGGTTAGTGGTTAGTGGTTAGTTGTCAGTTGTTAGTTGTCAGTTGTCAGTTGTCCGTTGTTAGTTGTCAGTTGTCAGTTGTCAGTTGTCAGTTGTTAGTTGTCAGTTGTTAGTTGTCAGTTGTCAGTTGTCAGTTGTCAGTTGTTAGTTGTTTCTTCTCTTCCACTGACTCCTGCCTCCTGCCTCCTGCCTCCTTGCACTAGCTGCCGACTTTGCCGACAACGCCTTCTGCTAGCCAATTCATTTTTTCAAGTTCGCCGTCTTGCTGTTTCAAATCCTTACCTGCTGGAATAATCTCTTTGCCGGTGTTGTCTTTCAATCCGCCCTTGTAAATCACCATGCTGCCATCCGCAAACTTTGCTTTTGCGGCATCAGCATCCTTTTGCGCCTCGGCGCTGACACCGGAACCGTAGGCTGACAGCTTCAAAAAGTCGTCTTTCAACCCCCCGCGCACTAGATGCGGAATGCCTCCATTCATCAACGTTTTGCCAGTTTTGATCAGTTCCGCATACTTGGAGTAAACTGCTGCCCAGTTCCATTCCGCACCAGTGAGATACCCTTTGGGAGCGAGTCCGGCTTGATTGGCGTGGTATCCACTACTGAAAATGCCGCGTTTTTCAGCCGTTTCGACGACAACTTTGGGGCTATCTACGTGACAGGTGAGAACATCAACCCCTTGGTCAGCCATACTGTTAGCCGCTTCTGCCTCCTTCACGGGTAAAGCCCAGTCTCCTGTGAAGATGACCTGAGTTGTAATATCGGGCTTGACGCTGCGTGCTCCTAACGTAAAGCTGTTGATGTTACGCAGAACTTGAGGGATGGGTTTGGCAGCTATGAAGCCTAATTTGCCAGACTTGGAGGCATGGGCAGCAACAATACCTGCGATGTATTGAGCTTCATCAATGTAGCCAAAGTAACTACCAACATTTTTCGGGTGCGTACCTTCCTGATACAGTCCGCCGCAGTGGAAAAATTGAACTTCTGGGTACTCTTCAGCAACTTTTAAGATATGTGGATCGAAGTAACCAAAGGAAGTGGGAAACAGAACAGTTGCCCCATCCTGCTCGATCATATTCCGCATCGCTTCCTGGACTTCTGTGGTTTCAGGAACATTAGCTTGATCGACGGTTTTCACGCCGGGGAGTTTGGCAACGCCCTCTTTTCCTTCAAAATGGGCTTGGTTATAGCCATAATCATCTTTGGGACCGACGTAAATAAATCCCATAACAAGTGGCTTACCTTCTCCATCTGAAGTGCCGCTACTTTGGTTTGATGAACAGCCAGTTCCAAATTTTGTAGTCACACCAAACGCTGTGGTGGCTAAAAGACCGCGAACAACTTGACGGCGGGATAGGTGTAGAAACCTGTTAGTACTCACTCTGGCAACTCTCCTTGCAAATGTTGAAAGGGGCTAGGGGCTGGGAACTAGGGACTAGGGAATGGGATAAGGAAAGGGGGAAAGGTCGGGAGATGGGAAGAAGGGAACAGCACACGAAACCCATACACCCTAGCCCCTAACCTCTAGTCCCTAGTAGCTCTGAACACTAACCAATAGGGGGCGGCTCAGTTCTTGTTCAATAAGGAGAGATTATCAGCCCGACTCAATTTTTAGGGTTCTAAAAGGTTCGTTAAAGGTGAGAGAAAAGTGCGAAGAATGTCGTTTAAGTAACAAAGTGCAGCGTTAGGGAACTGTAGGATACACATCTATCAAATGGTGGCAAGTTGCTTGAGGACTGAATTTTAGGCCTTTCTAAATTGGGATAGAGTCTAGCGTGCTGTTGCCATTGAAGCGTTGGGGGGGGAATGGAATGAGTCGTGTCTGCGTAGGTATCGGATGCCTTGACAGGGCTTTTTTTGACCCATGAATAACGAAGAAGCACTAGCGATTGTCGAGAGAGCCTTGAGTGAAGAACATTTAAGTAAGCTTCAAGCCAAGGTCTTTCAACATGCTTGGGAAGAAGAATCTTATCTAGAAATTGCTAGAAAACTAGGTTATGAAGTTGGTTACATCAAGCAGACTGGTTCTCAGTTGTGGCAGTTACTCTCTGATGCATTTGGAGAAAAAGTTACTAAGAGTAATATTCAGTTAGTCTTGAAACGCAAGGCAACAAAGGGGAGTCAGGAGTCAGGGGTCGTAGGGGCGGGTTTAACTGAGGTATCTGCTTTCTCACCTATCAATTTGATAAACCCGTCCGTACAGAAGTCAGAAGTTACTAACAGTCCACAACGAACAACGAACAACGAACAACTAACAACTAACAACGGACAACTGACAACTGACAACCCACAAAATCTAATCCAAAATCGAACAGATTGGGGAGATGCAACTGATGTATCGGCGTTCTATGGACGTACAGAAGAACTTGTGACGTTGGAACGGTGGATTGTGCGCGATTCCTGTCGTCTGGTTGGTTTGTTTGGCATGGGGGGAATTGGGAAAACCTCGTTATCGGTGAAGCTAGCCAAACAAATTCAGGGGGAGTTTGAGTATATCATTTGGCGATCGCTCCGCAATGCACCACTCGTTCAAGACTTGCTGGCCGACTTGCTCCAATTTCTCTCAGACCAACAGGAAACGAATTTACCCAACACCCTAGATAGTCGCATCTTGCGTCTCTTAAATTACTTACGCCAATATCGCTGCCTGCTCGTTTTAGATAACGGTGAGACGATTATGCAAGCAGGCGATTCCCAACAGAACAGCTTTGCTTCACTTAATGGAGGCTATCAACCTGGATATGAAGGTTACGGTCAACTCTTAAAATGCATTGGGGAAACTGAGCATCAAAGTACGCTCGTGTTGACAAGTCGGGAGAAACCTAGAGGTATGGCGGCTGAAGAAGGGGAAACTTTGCCAATTCGATCGCTACGACTCACTGGGTTATCATCAAGTGCTGTACAGGAGATTTTTAGCCTCAGAGGTGATTTTTCTGGCTCAGATGCGGAATGGCAAGCGTTGAGTGAACACTATGCAGGCAACCCTCTGGCGTTGAAAATGGTGGCGTCTGTGATCAAGGATTTCTTTGATGGTAGTCTTGCCAATTTTCTCGCCATCTTACACCAAGGAACCTGCGTTTTTGGCGATATTCGAGATTTGTTAGCACAGCAAATTAATCGCTTGTCTGATTTAGAACAGCAGGTGATGTACTGGCTAGCAATTGACCGAGAACCTGTCACCTTATCAGAACTTCGAGCAGATTTTGTTCCTCAAGTATCCCTCGGTGAATTGCTGGAGGCGTTAACATCTTTGGAGAGGCGATGTCTAATCGACAAGGCTACCCCTACGCTAATCGAAAAAAGCCGCACTCTTTTCACTCTACAACCTGTCGTCATGGAGTACATGACGGAGCGATTGATTGAGCAGGTTTGTGAAGAGATTGAGACGTTTAGGTTGTCAAGTTTAGAGTTCGGATTTAGCAGCGCGG
>JAIUYC010000290.1 GCA_020216575.1 Coleofasciculus sp. S288
AGGAATTCCTGCTGATGCACCGATTCCAGCCGAGCAAATTGAAGTCGTGAAGATGGGGACGACGGTAGCAACCAATGCGCTACTGGAACGAAAAGGCGATCGCACTGTCCTCGTCATTACCCAAGGCTTTCGAGATGCCCTCCGCATCGGCTACCAAAATCGCCCCAATATCTTTGCTCGTGAGATTGTCTTGCCGGAAATGCTCTACGAGCGAGTGATTGAGGTTGAAGAACGCTACGACGCTCGTGGTAATGAGTTAGCGCCAGTTGACAGTGTACCCGTTCGTAACTTGTTGCAGGAAGCTTATGATGCGGGTATCCGAAGTTGCGCAATTGTCTTGATGCACGGCTATCGCTATCCGGCTCATGAGAAGGAGGTAGCGACAATAGCACACACTATCGGTTTTACCCAAGTATCAGTATCGCATGAAGTGACGCCGTTGATGAAGTTAGTGAGTCGGGGCGATACCACCGTTGTTGATGCTTATTTATCTCCGATTCTGCGTCGCTATGTAGACCGAGTGAGCAGCCAGTTGGAAGGAGGAGTCAGGGGTCAGGAGTCAGGGGTCAGGCTCAAGAGAGCGTCAGCCGACGGGGGTCAGGAGTCAGGAGTTGTAGGGGCGGGTTTCACCGAGGTATCTGCTATCCCACCAATTAATCCAATAAACCCGCCCGTACAGGAGTCAGGAGTTAGGAATCAAGACGTAACAAGTCAAAACACTGTCCGGCTGATGTTCATGCAGTCTAATGGTGGACTGACGGATGCCCAGCAGTTTCAAGGGAAGGACAGTATTTTATCGGGACCAGCCGGCGGAATTGTGGGGGCGGTGCAGACGAGTCAAATCGCTGGATTCGAGAAAATCATTAGCTTTGATATGGGCGGCACGTCTACTGATGTCGCTCACTATAACGGTGAATACGAACGTGCGTTTGAGACAGAAGTTGCAGGTGTGCGGTTGCGATCGCCAATGATGTCCATTCACACCGTTGCTGCCGGTGGTGGTTCAATCGTCCAATTTGATGGTGCGCGGTATCGCGTGGGTCCAGAGTCGGCGGGAGCAAATCCGGGTCCAGCTTCCTATTCTAAGGGTGGACCGCTAACAGTGACGGATTGCAATGTGATGGTGGGTAAGTTGCAACCGGAATTTTTCCCCAAGGTGTTTGGTTTAAATGCTGATTTGCCTTTGAATGCTGAGATAGTGCGCGAGAAGTTTACCCAGTTAGCAACGGAAATTGGCGATAACCGCATGCCGGAACAGGTTGCATCGGGGTTTCTTGCGATCGCTGTTGAAAAAATGGCAAATGCGATTAAAAAAATCTCCCTCCAACGCGGTTATGATGTCTCCGAATACACCCTCTGCTGTTTTGGAGGTGCGGGTGGGCAACATGCTTGCCTGATTGCCGATGCTTTAGGAATGAAGCAAGTATTTATCCATCCCTATGCAGGCGTTTTATCCGCTTATGGTATTGGTTTGGCAGATGTGCGGGTGTTGCGAGAACGGGCGGTAGAAGCCAAGTTGGAGACGGATTTGGTTTCTCAGTTGCAATTGATAGTAGACGAATTAGCACAAGATGCAAAACAGGAACTCAACCGCGAACAAGCAACGGAAGAAGACGAGACTATTCAAATTGTTGGGAAGGTTCACCTCAAATATGAGGGAACAGATTCAACCTTAATGGTAGATTTTGACACGGCTGCTGACATGCGGCAACAATTTGAGCAGGCGCATCGGCAGCGATACGGCTTTATTGTGGAAGAGAAGGGGCTGATTGTCGAGGCGGTTTCGGTTGAGTTGGTGTATCAGACGCAGGTTTTAGAAGAACCAACAATTGAGCGTAAAACCGATGAACTGCCTCAACCTGTAGCAACGGTGCAAATGTACACGTCTGAAGCGTGGCACGATACGCCAGTCTTTAAACGGGAGGATTTGCAACCGGGAGATTGTATCACTGGGCCAGCTTTAATTATTGAACCAACTGGCACGAATGTGATTGAACCGAGTTGGCAAGCCGAATTAACGTCCCGCAATCATTTGATTTTAAATAGGAGTCAGGAGTCAGGAGTCGTAGGGGCGGGTTTAACCGAGATATCTGCTTTTTCACAAATTAATTCGATAAACCCGCCCTCTTCCAATCCAAAATCGCCCGATCCGGTGATGTTGGAAATTTTTAATAACCTCTTCCGTTCCATTGCCGAACAAATGGGGACAACGCTGCAAAATACTAGTTATTCGGTGAATATCAAGGAACGGTTGGATTTCTCCTGCGCTATTTTTGACCAACTGGGGCAACTCGTAGCGAATGCTCCTCATATTCCCGTACATTTGGGTTCAATGAGCGAAAGTGTCCGCAGTCTAATTGATGCCCACGGCGACACGCTTAAACCGGGAGATGTCTACGTTTTAAATAATCCCTATAACGGCGGCACACACCTCCCCGATGTCACGGTGATTACCCCAGTCTTTCTGGAAGAGGGCGGGTTTACAGAGGGTATCGGTGAGGCGCAAACATCTTCGGTAAAACCCGCCCCTACATCTCCCCATCTCCCCCTGTTCTACGTCGCTTCTCGGGGACATCATGCCGATATCGGGGGTATCACGCCAGGTTCTATGCCACCGTACAGCACAACGGTTGAGGAAGAAGGAGTGTTCTTGGACAATTTCCAATTAGTCGAACAGGGGCGCTTCCGCGAACAGGAATTATTAGCAGTGCTTCGTGGCGGCAAGTATCCTGTCCGCAATCCTGTGCAAAATATTGCAGACTTACAAGCGCAAATTGCCGCGAATGAGAAAGGCGTGCAAGAGTTGCGGCGGATGGTGAAGCAATATGGATTAGAGATGGTGCAAGCGTATATGGGGTACGTCCAGGATAATGCCGAGGAAGCCGTGCGGCGAGTGATTGATGTCCTCAAAGATGGGCGGTTTAGCTGCGAATTGGATACAGGTGGAAAAATTGAAGTTGCGATCGCCATTGACCGTAACTCTCGCCGTGCCAAAATTGATTTTACTGGCACGTCTCCCCAGTTGCCGAACAATTTTAACGCTCCAGCCGCAGTATGCAAAGCTGCCGTTCTCTACGTTTTCCGCACGCTAGTGGATGATGATATTCCCCTCAATGCGGGTTGCCTCAAGCCCCTGGAAATCATTATTCCCGAAGGATGCATGCTGAATCCACGTTATCCCGCAGCAGTAGTGGCAGGGAATGTGGAGACGTCCCAGATTATCACCGATACGCTGTATGGAGCATTAGGTGTAATGGCGGCATCGCAGGGAACGATGAATAATTTTACCTTTGGCAATGAGCGCTACCAGTATTACGAAACTATCTGCGGGGGTGCGGGTGCGGGTGCTGATTTCAATGGCACGGATGCCATTCATACTCATATGACTAATTCTCGCCTAACTGACCCCGAAGTGTTGGAATGGCGGTTCCCGGTTCTGTTGGAAAGCTTTGGGATTCGCCCGAATAGTGGGGGGAAAGGGCCGCATCGTGGTGGCAATGGCGTCATCCGGCGCATTCGTTTCCTTGAATCGATGACTGCTGGGATTCTCTCAGGGCGTCGGGTTGTTGCACCGTTTGGGTTGTATGGTGGTGAAGCGGGTACTGTAGGAAGGAATTATGTTGAGCGACGTGATGGAACTGTGGAGGAGTTGGGGAGTACTGCGGTTGTGGAGATGAATGCGGGAGATGTGTTTACAATCGAAACACCTGGAGGCGGGGGGTATGGTTCGCTTAATGCGTAGTGGAAAAGCTCCTAAGAAACACAAGGCAGTCCCAATGTAAAAAATTCACCGCCAAGCCTGAAAGTGATATCTCCCATTCCCCACTCCCTACTCCCCACTTACAAGTCAGAAGGCAGAGAGGTTTAGATGCGCATCAGCTTATTACTTCCTTTAGGGTTTGAGTACAATTTTGATACAGTTGTCCTTCTTGTTGTTAAAAATTTCGTAGCCGTGTGGTGCTTCCTCTAGCGGCAGACGATGGGTGATCACGAAAGAGGGGTCAATCTGACCATTTTGGACGAGATCAAGTAGCGATCGCAAGTACCGATGAACGTGCGTTTGTCCCATTTTGAAGGTCAGACCTTTGTTCATGGCAGCACCCATCGGCATCTTGTCAATAAAGCCGCCGTAAACACCGGGAATTGACACAGTGCCACCTTTACGACAAGCCACAATTGCTTGCCGCAACACATGGGGGCGATCAGTTTCTAAGCGTACCGCTTGTTTAGCTTTGTCATAAAGCCCCTCTGGTCCCATCCCGTGCGCTTCCAATCCCACCGCATCAATCACCGCATCAGGACCGCGCCCCCCCGTCATTTCTTTGAGGGCTTCACCCACATCGAGTTCCTCAAAGTTAAGGACTTCTGCCTTGCTATCTTTCGCCATCTGGAGTCGTTCGGGAACGTGATCGATCGCGATTACTCGTTCAGCACCCAGCAGATAAGCACTTCTAATTGTGAACTGTCCAACAGGACCACAGCCCCATACAGCGACAACATCACCGGGCTGAATATTGCAGTTTTCCGCTGCCATATATCCAGTAGGGAAGATATCTGTCAGAAATAGTACTTGTTCGTCTGCCAGTCCATCCGGAATCTTGAATAAACCAACATCAGCAAAGGGAACACGGGCATATTCCGCTTGACCTCCAGCATAGCCACCCAGCATGTGGGAGTAGCCGAAAATACCCGATGGGGAATAACCCATAAGTTTTTCCGCTATCCAAGCGTTTGGGTTGGAGTTATCGCACAGTGACGTTAGCTTCTGTTGGCAGAAGAAGCAGCCACCGCAGGCAATAGGGAATGGGATAACTACGCGATCGCCGATCTTGATATTCCCGACATCGCTGCCGAGCTCAACAACCTCTCCCATAAATTCATGACCTAGGATGTCGCCCGACTCCATCGTTGGGATGTAGCCGTTATAAAGGTGTAAATCAGAACCGCAAATCGCCGTTGAGGTGATTTTAACAATGGCATCACGCGGGTTAATAATCGTTGGATCGGGTACTGTTTCGACCCGCACATCCTTTGTCCCTTGCCAGCAAACTGCTTTCATTTTTTCTCTCTAGTCAATGACTATTTGTTATTAGCTATTAGCTATTTTGTTGTCTCCAACATTACAGAGTTATAGTTAAAAACCAATGACTTATACTCTCTCAATAGTCTCAATTTTCAAATATTTTGCTACTACAAAAGTAGTAGTTGCAAGCTCTGATAACGGACGCCGATGGGATTGTCGAGTTCGTGACGATTTACCCGGGTTGGTGTCCAGGCAGGACTGTCCACATCCACTTCAAGATTCACACCGATTCTGTATCTCAGCACGGTTAGAGTTCCGTCGCAGCTATACTTCGACGATTCCCTTACAGATCAGGACTTACGCAAATTTATCTCTAAAGCACCAATCGTAGGGACACTATATATCGTGTCCCTACCAGATATGGCGTCTGTGCGTAAGTCCTGAGATCAAATTTATGGGCAGCGCACCCGAAAGAATAACCAAGACGGCATCTTTCGAGGTGCTGAGAAGCAACTGATGCTCCAGCTACCCAAAGATGCACAAGGCTACGTAGGGACATTCGATATCATGCTTCAGATAACTTGAACTATCAGTTCAGCCAAGGGCGAGTCACTAACTCCAATTGGACAAAATCCTCTTGACTCAGACTCCAGCCTAAAGCACCAGCATTTTGGGTTGCCTGCTGTGCGGTTTTGGCTCCAGGAATGGGAACAACGCCTCGAACAATGAGCCAGTTAAGGGCAACTTGAGCGGGTGTGCGATCGTACTTTTCTCCTAACTGGTGCAGTAAATTGATAACGGGAGCAATTTTTTCCAACCCGCTTTTGCTAAAACGGGGATCAATTCGGCGTGCGCCGCTCGGTTCCGCGTATTTCTCGATGGTGTACTTGCCAGTCAGTAACCCTTGTGCTAGCGGACTGTAAGCGAGGATGGTCACGCCTAACTGACGGGCTGTATCCAGAATGCCGTTCGTTTCAATT
>JAIUYC010000291.1 GCA_020216575.1 Coleofasciculus sp. S288
AAAGTTCCCTCCGGAACCCGAAAACTCCCGTCTGAGTACACGGCATCGCTCACCACATCCCCAATCCGAATGACTACTTTGGTTTGCGGTTCCAGATTCACCGCCGAGGCGGGAATCGTCGTTTTGATATTCCCGTAGCCATCAATCCAAGCAATGCGATCGCTTGGCGGGCCAGGAATTTGCTCGGGCTGCAAAATGTCTCCCAAAAGCGTTAAATCGCCCTTAGCAATCGCCGCCGCTGCCTCTGGAAACACATCGCGCGATCGGAATTGCGATCCTCCTCTGGAAACATTGACGATCCGCAGAGGTTTTGCCTCGTTTTTGATAAACGAAAGCGTGTAACCCGCGTTAACACCGATCACTTTAACACCATTGGGGAGCAGGGCATAGGTAAGTCCCTCTCCTTCATTGTCCTGTCTGGGTTTTGTGTCATCCTGGCGAGGAGCGCAGTTGTGATAAATCAAGCGTTCTTGAGGACCGGGATTGAGTCCAAGCTGAGCAATCCAAAAACCTGTTGCCAGAGTGCTAAATGGCGGGACGGAGAGTGAGTGAATTTGCGCTGAAGGCAAAGCCATCATTAGACGCTGCGTTACCTCAACAAAAGCTGGATCACCCGGACCGTAGTCGGCAATAAGGCAGATAAACATAAGCAATTTGGCTTGTATAGTGGTAAAAAAAGACGGTAGAGAAGGCTTATCATCTCTACCGTTATTTAAAAATTAATGATTACTCGCTAATTACTCAGCCGCTTGAGGCAATAGCTCGCGCTTTTCTCCTGGCAGCACTTTCACATTACCACTGTCATCGACATCGACAACGGCGGTGTCTCCGTCTTTGATTTGTCCACCAAGGATTTGTTCAGCCAGCACGTCTTCCAACAGGCGCATGATTGCCCGACGCAGCGGACGCGCACCGTAGGCAGGGCTGTAACCTTCTTCCACCAAGCGATCTTTGAACCGTTCCGTGACTTCCAACACGATTCCCTGCTCCCTGAGGCGACCAAACACCTCTTTGAGCATGATCTCGGCAATTTCCTTGACCTCTTCCTTCGACAGCTGACGGAAGACGATGATCTCGTCGAGACGGTTGAGGAACTCTGGGCGGAAGTACTGCTTCAGTTCTTCGTTCACCAGCGAACGGATGCGGTTGTACTGAGCCTCGGCTTGATTTTCAGTGAACTCGAAGCCAATGCCGCCGCCACCTTTCTCGATAACCTTAGAACCAATGTTCGAGGTCATGATCAAGAGCGTGTTCTTGAAGTCTACCGTCCGTCCCTTGGCATCGGTGAGACGCCCATCTTCCAGGATTTGCAGTAGCATGTTGAAGACATCGGGGTGTGCTTTTTCGATTTCGTCGAACAGCACCACCGTGTAAGGACGACGACGAACGGCTTCAGTGAGCTGACCGCCTTCGTTGTAGCCAACATACCCTGGAGGCGAACCAATCAGCTTAGAAACGGTGTGGCGCTCCATGTATTCCGACATATCCAGGCGAATCATTGCTTCTTCTGAACCGAAGAAGTAAGATGCCAAGGACTTGGCCAATTCTGTCTTACCAACACCAGTTGGGCCGGAGAAGATGAAGCTGGCAATTGGACGGTTGGGGTTCTTTAAGCCCACCCGTGCGCGACGAATGGCACGAGAGACGGCTTTAACAGCATCCTCTTGACCGATAAGACGCTGGTGTAGGGTATCTTCCATGTGCAGCAACTTCTCGGATTCGGATTCGGTGAGCTTGTTCACCGGGACACCCGTCCAAGAGGCGACGATTTGGGCGATGTCCTCCTCGTCAACGACAGGGCCTTCTTCCTCGCCGTTCGTGCTTTCTGTCTTTTTGGTTTGAGCGATCGCGCGAATTTCAGCTTTGATTTCCATTTCGCGATCGCGCAGTTCCCCAGCCCGGTCAAAGTCCTGTGCCCGTACCGCGTCATCCTTTTCCTTAAGGACTCGACGCAGTTCTTTATCCAACTCCCGTGCGGCTGGTGGCAGTTGGGAGTTAATTAGGCGGACACGGCTTCCGGCTTCATCGATCAGGTCAATCGCCTTATCTGGCAGATAGCGGTCAGATATGTAACGGTCTGACAGCTTCGCTGCCGCTTCCAAGGCAGTGTCCAAGATTTTCAGTTTGTGGTGTTGCTCGTAGCGCTCCCGCAACCCGTACAGAATCTCAATCGTCTCTTCAACCGAAGGTTCACCCACCATCACAGGTTGGAAACGACGTTCTAGGGCAGCATCCCGTTCGATGTGTTTGCGGTACTCATCCAGCGTTGTCGCGCCGATGCACTGGAGTTCACCTCTAGCTAAAGCCGGCTTAAGAATATTGGCAGCATCAATTGCCCCTTCAGCAGCACCAGCACCAATCAGGGTATGAACTTCGTCAATGACTAGGATGACGTTCCCAGCTTGACGAATCTCATCCATGATTTTCTTGAGGCGTTCTTCAAACTCACCTCTATACTTGGTGCCTGCAACGAGCAGACCAATATCCAGGGTAACGACCCGCTTCTCTTCCAGGATGTCGGGAACGTCGTTGTTGGCGATGCGCTGAGCTAACCCTTCTGCGATCGCCGTTTTACCTACCCCAGGTTCCCCAATCAACACTGGGTTATTTTTGGTGCGGCGTCCCAGAATTTGGATAACCCGTTCAATTTCTTTTGCTCGTCCCACCACTGGGTCTAGCTTGCCTTCGGAAGCCATCTGGGTCAGGTTCGAGCCAAATTCATCGAGTGTTGGTGTCTTCGTGCGACCCTGAGACGCGCCACTCGTGACTTCTGCCGTCTCACCGAGCATCCGAATCACCTGAGTTCTGACCTTCGTCAGGTCTACTCCCAAGTTTTCCAAAACTCTAGCAGCGACCCCTTCGCCTTCTCGGATTAACCCGAGCAGCAAATGTTCCGTGCCAATGTAGTTATGCCCCAACTGGCGAGCTTCTTCTAGGGATAGCTCCAGAACACGCTTCGCTCTGGGGGTAAACGGAATTTCTACCGCAACGAAGCCGGAACCCCTGCCAATGATTTTCTCGACTTCAATTCGAGCGTCTTTGAGATTGACACCCATTGACTTCAGAACTTTGGCAGCGACGCCAGTTCCTTCTCCAATCAGTCCCAGGAGGATTTGCTCCGTACCGACAAAATTGTGCCCCAGGCGACGTGCCTCTTCCTGGGCCAGCATAATCACCTTAATGGCTTTTTCTGTAAAGCGTTCAAACATGGCGTATTTCCATCACCTGTTGCGTGCCCGTGTACGCTGATTTTAGCATAGGCATCCTATCCGACTGTCTGTTTGGAGACAGACGGTAGCGTGAATATTGCTTGAGATCTCCCTATTAGCTGAGTGGGGATCTTAGGAATCGGCGTTTGTTGTTAACAATTAATTAACCTTTTGGCGGTTGTTTGAAAGCTTTGTCAGTGATTATCCGTACTTTCCCAAAAGCCGACTGGGACTAGGCTTTGAGTTATAGATCCTACCTGTTAGGGAACATCTAACACCTACCACCTATCACCTCCGATAGCTGCCAACCCCAGAAAGCGAGAGTAGACTCGACTTCCTGGTAACACTGAGTGAGAGTTTCCTCGAACTCCAACGTTTGCAGGCCACCGCGCCAAAGAATCAGGGCATCTTCCCCCGTTGGGTAATAGCGTCGGCGGCGTCCTGCTTCAGTGAAGCCAAACTTTTGATAAAGCGACAGCGCGGCTTGATTCGATGGCTTCACCTCCAAGGTTGCCCATTCTAACAGACGCCTTCTGGCATCCCCAAGCAAAGCATACAGTAATAACTTACCCAGCCCCTGACGCTGATAATCCGGATGCACCGCAAGAATTGTAATATGCGCCTCCTCCAAAATTTCCCAGTAACAACCTAACCCCACAAGCAAGGGTTGAGGGGTCAGTTCAGTTTCAACCTCTGTCGTTACAGCGTTTCGAGTTAAAGCTTCGGACGGCCGAGCCCGGACACCCGAGTCCCTATTGCCAATTGCTGCTTCTAAAACCAGCAGTTGACTGTTGGGACTATCTAACTCTCGCTCGTAACCCGACCGCGTCCAAAGCCCACCAAAGCACAACTGGTCTAGTTCCACGGCTGCACTCAGTTGCTCTGCCGTTAGCGGTTTAAGTTTTAAGAAAGTCACAGCCCTCAATTGTACACTGATTAAGGAGACGCATGTTCCGCCTGTAATGCCAACTGAGGATAATAGTTACATTATGCTATCGACTGACCCCACTGGGGTTCAAAATTCTGGACATCAATATCTCTCCTCACCCACCAATTCCCTAGATAATCGTTCGCCCAATCAGGAACTGCTTCCTCTTACCGCCAAAGTCAACAGCCGCGATTGCCTGGAAATTGGCGGCTGTGATGTAACGACGTTAGTGGAGCAATTTGGTTCCCCCCTTTACATTTTAGATGAGGCGACCCTGCGCACAGCTTGTCAGCAGTACCGGGATGCTCTCGCTCGCTATTATCCGGGAGAATTTTTGGTTCTGTATGCTTCTAAAGCTTGGAATTGTCTGGCCATTTGCGCGATCGCTGCCTCTGAAGGATTGGGGATCGATGTCGTGTCAGGAGGCGAACTTTACACCGCCAAAACGGCTGGCGTCAGTGCTGACAAGCTCTATTTCCACGGCAATAACAAATCTATTGCTGAACTCGATCTAGGAATTGAGAGTGGCTGCACGATTGTGGTCGATAACTGGCTGGAGTTACAAAATTTGGCGGACATGACTTCAACCGCCAAACCCATTCGGATTATGCTGCGAACAACCCCGGGTATCGAGTGCCACACTCACGACTACATCCGCACCGGACACTTAGACAATAAGTTTGGCTTCGATCCCAACGACTTAGACAAAGTCTTTGCCTTTATCAGCCAACACCAAACCCTCAACTGCATCGGTTTGCACGCCCACATTGGCTCTCAGATTTTTGAGAGACAACCCCACAAAGACTTGGCAGGTGTCTTAGTGGATTACTGGAGTAAAGCCAAGAGCTACGATTTGCCGATTCAAGAACTGAATGTCGGGGGAGGGTTGGGGATTCGGTACATAGAATCCGACGATCCCCCCAGCATCGACGCTTGGGTGAAGGGAGTTTGTGAAGCGCTTGTCGCCGCCTGTGAAGAGCAGCAGTTGCCCTTACCAAAGCTGCTGTGCGAACCGGGGCGATCGATAGTTGGTCCAGCCTGTATCACCGCCTACACCATCGGTAGTCGCAAGATTGTTCCTGGAATCCGGACGTACTTAGCTGTTGATGGCGGCATGTCAGATAATCCTCGTCCGATTACTTACCAGTCTATGTATCGAGTCGTTGTTGCCAACCGGATGTCAGCGCCCCTCAAAGAAACGGTTACCCTTGCCGGAAAACACTGCGAATCGGGAGATATCCTGATCCAAGAAACCACACTGCCCCAAACGGAGCCAGGAGATATCGTCACCGTTATGGGGACTGGTGCTTACAATTACAGCATGGCTTCTAATTACAATCGGGTGCCCCGACCGGCAGCGGTATTGGTTCATAAGGGAGAAGCCCATCTGATTTTGGAGCGAGAAACCTATCAAGACTTAATTCGGCAGGATCGTTTGCCCCAACGATTGACAGCGTAAGGTCTAGAAACTAGGGACTAAGGGCTAGGGGAAAAAGGGGAGAATTTAGCTTCTTAGGTGGTAACACGCTTTTTATTCGTGGAGAAAATAGTTATTTTTGCCGCGTTGCACTAGTCTTCAGCCCCTAGCCTCTGTGAACCAGATGCTCGATTAGCTGGTTAGCAATTACCCTACATTAGAGAGATTCGCTAGATTTCTGGTGGATCTAAATTCATAAAAGCCGCAAAAATTGACGGGATGCCTGATTCGAGCTATCTATCAGTCGATTGCAGCTAACAACTACTTGCTTTCTCCGGCTAAAATCAAGCCAGAGTCTAGCATTCCAATTGCTAATCATTTATTGAAATTCAATGCCTCCGTCCTCGTCAGGTTCTGTTCCTGAACCAGGCTGGGCTCAGTCCTTATT
>JAIUYC010000292.1 GCA_020216575.1 Coleofasciculus sp. S288
GAAGATATTTATTAAACTGGGGCGCTAGGATTCGAACCTAGGAATGGCGGGACCAAAACCCGCTGCCTTACCACTTGGCTACGCCCCATTGGCAGCACTTTGAATATCTTAACAGTGATTACCAGGTAAGTGTCAAGCAATTTTTGGGAAGAATTGGGAGTTATGAGTTGGGAGACGTCGATAGATGCCACTTGCCAAGAAGCTATGAAAATCTCTTCCTCTAGCCCTAGTCCCTAAACTCATAACTCCTAATTCTCCCCAGTCCCCAATCACGCTGGGTAAATCCGCAAGCGCCGATTAGGTTCATCCCCAAAACTGTCAGATTTGAGGCGATAGTGTTCCACGAGTTCGTGCTGCATCTTGCGCACTTTTGGCGATCGCGGTAGCAATTCTACCGGCTGCCCTTTAGGAATCACGATTTGCTCGACGGCAAGGCGGGCTTCTTCTAGTGCCTCAATTTCATCGTCACTGCCGCTTTGGGTAAATAAGCGCAAATCAGCCACATCGGGCGTATTTGGGTCGTCCATGTTCAACAGATGCCGCAGGGCGCGAGTAATCTGAGGAATGGTGCTAGCTTTGACAGCGTGAATCGGTATCTGACGCGCTTGGGCAATTGACCGCAACTTGGAATGGTTTTTAACGTGCGATCGCAATCCCAATACCGCATCAGCACTATCCATGTCTTTTGTCAAGAGTACTGGCAAGTTGAGTACCTGAATGACTTGCTCCAATTGATGGCGACTGACACCATAAGGGTAGACGCGCAGCGGTAAATCTTCTCCATTCGGTCCCACCATCCGCTCGCCATTGTTAAACCCATCCTGCTGAAACCAGGATTGATTCAGCAACTGCTCAAAGTCCCTCGTTGCCGAAAACTGCTCTGGAGTTTGACGCGATAGGGGCTTCATATGCCCGGATGAACGCCAGCCAGTCGCTCGGTTCGAGCTGGAGGAGAACAGGTTGCCGTTGGATGGTGCGGCCAGAGGTGCGCTGGGCAATTCGTGAGTAATCGTCACCTTGCCGTTTTCACTTATTGTCCTCACCTGGGGATTCGGCTGACGCCCTCGGAGCAACGCATCAACCGTATCAGCTACATTCTCATGAACGATCCAGCGCTGCCGCTCCTGCATTTCTACGGCAATTTCAAAGGTTGGAGGGGCTTTGCGCTCCAACACCGTTTTTTGAGAGCCTCGGCGTCTTGCTTCGTCATCTCCCAAGGTTACAGCCTGGATACCACCCACCAAATCCGAGAGCGTAGGGTTTTTCACAAGGTTCTCAATTTGATTGCCGTGGGCGGTACCAACTAACTGAACGCCCCGCTCGGCAATGGTACGAGCAGCCAATGCCTCCAGTTCCGTACCGATTTCATCAATAACAATCACTTCCGGCATGTGGTTTTCTACCGCCTCAATCATCACCTGATGCTGAAGTTCTGGCCGAGAAACTTGCATCCGTCTGGCTCTACCAATCGCTGGGTGGGGAATGTCACCATCACCCGCAATTTCGTTAGAAGTGTCGATAATTACAACCCGTTTGTGTAAATCATCAGCGAGGACTCTAGCAATTTCCCGCAACGCCGTGGTTTTCCCCACACCAGGACGCCCCAGCATGAGAATCGACCTCCCCGTTTCCACCAACTCGCGAATCATCGCGATCGTTCCAAAAACAGCCCGACCGACACGGCAGGTTAAGCCAATAATTTCACCAGGACGGTTGCGAATCGCACTAATCCGGTGCAGAGTTCGCTCAATTCCAGCGCGGTTGTCACCGCTAAAGTGTCCCACTCGCTGGACGCAATAATTTAACTGTTCCTGAGTGACAGGAGTCTCGGACAGGTACTCTGCCTGATTAGGGAAGCGTACCTCTGGGAACCGCCCAAGATCCATGACCACCTCAATCAAACTGTCTCGCAGCCGATGTTGCTCTATTAATAAACGAATTTCTTCCGGTAAAACATCCAGTAACTGCTGAAGGTCGTCTGTAACTTGCATCTTTGTTGAAGTGATGTTATTATTCACAACCTGTGATTCTCGAGTAGATGACAGTCGTTGCTCAAAGGAATTGATACCGTCGGAATTCACCATATGTTCGTATCAAAGACAGCGATCGCTGCTCCTGTCAGTGGGGTGTTTGAGAATGTGTTTTTACTAAACTTTTTGGCTCACTTGGGTAGTGGTTGCAGCAGTTTTTTTGCTGATTTTATCTGGGCAACAAGGGAATGAGCTTTTGCCACAGCCTGCCATAGCAGCGTTGGGTACTCTTCCAACTGTCCTGCCGGGAAACTTTGACGCGATGCCAGACTCGACTCGCCGCCTTTACTGGTGCAGTCTTCTAATTCCTCCAAAATCGGCGACAATAAAGTACGGGCGTAACTACCGTAAGCAACACCAGCAACATAGGATTTTGGATTCTGGATTTTAGAGTTTAGAGTTTGGACTGCTAATAAGGACTGAGAGTTCAAGTCAGAGGATAGATCTTCCTCAGGCTCCACGCCCTGTTTCCCATTTCCTATTCCCTGCTCGTTTAGTAACCCAACGGCTTTCAGTTTGGCGACAGTGCAGTTGTTAGTACCACCCGCCAGCTGTACATATCCAGGTAATCCTGCATTTAGGACTTTCTGTGAGAGCTTTACAGCAGCACGAGTCGCGCCGATGCCTATGTCACCACTCATAGGACGCCCGTCAGTTTGCCACACGAGCAGACAGGGTAGGGGAGTTATTAGTGCATGTAGTTTCCACAGGTAGTCTATCAGACCTTCACCATCTGGACAGCTAATCGCGAGAAGCTTAAGCCGATCTACCCAAGGAGCGATCGCCCTCCACAGTCGCTGAAAGTCTGAGAAATGCCCCACTTGCGTGTGAATTTCTAAGGCATCAACGCCAGCTTGCAGAATCAGAGGTGCGATCGCTTCTGGAGTCGATACATACGAGCGAGTGTAAATTAGCTGGCTGGGACAAACGGGCAGACAACGACCACAGCCATAGCAGTGTTGGTCGATCACTCCAGAGAGTCCCTGATCCGATTTTGGATTTTGGCTCCCCTCTTTAATTAGGGGGGGCTTGTGGGGGTCGGATTTTGGATTGGATTTTCTGGACGTGATCGCAATACTACCAAGCGAGGATGGGGAATTGGAGATTTGAGAATTTTCCTCCTCTCCCCTGCTCCCTCTCTCTCCTTCTCCCTCTCTGAGGTTACGGAAAACAATGGCTTGAGCTGGGCAAATCTTTTCACAAGGACGTGGACAGTACGCCGGACACGAGTCCGGATTGAATTCGGCTTTGCGAAAATGGGGGTCTTCCCCATCGTTCAAGCTCACCATCAGCCACGGTCGGTGAACAAATCCAAATCCTCGTGCTTGCGCTTCCCCACCAAGTTTATTGGCAACTTGCAAGGCATCTTTAGCCGATGCAATCACTGCCGGGTCAGCTGCGACATCAACGCAATCAGCGCCGGCGAGGGTGTAAGCCAAGGTGAGATTTCTAACGGCAGGAAGGTGTTGGAAGCTAGCTCCGCAAATGAGCTTGAACCAGTGACCCTCCCTTAGGGAATTTAACGGGTAGGACAGTTCACTCACCCCTATATGCTAAATCCTCGCTCAAAAAATTGGGAGATGGATTTTAAGGGATTGATCGAAGAAAATAATAGATGGGCGAAAGGGGCGCAGCCACTTCAACGCCGTGCGATCGCCCATTTTCTTCGCTACCAAACACAGATATAGGGAAGTACACTAGCCTTAGCCCTAAATATGGGGGTTTAGCCCTGGCCGATCTACCTAAAAAAATAGCGAGGGTGATACTCCTCGCCTATTATTAATTTTTATTATGCTTCTCGACAAAAACACCGACACCAGCAAATAGCTAGGTTTTTAGTCGCCAATCGCGTTGAGCAGCACTTCCGACAAGGTCATATCCGCCATATCATCGATTGTTACGGTATCACAGATATCAAATTTCGCTCCAACCCCTTGCAACTGGTCGTCTAAAGCCTTGAGGAACTGAGTCGCTGTGGCATCGTTACCCACCTGAATCATCGAAATTGCCAGCTCTTCATCCCGCTCCATCTGCCGCGAGGCCTCAACAATAGCGACCATCACGCCTTTGCGATCGTCTGGCTCACCATCCGTAACCACTAAAATGGTTTCCCCAGCAGGTTTAGTTTGTCCGGCTGCCTTACGCTGAAAGTATTGATTAGTCGCATCCTTGAGTACCCCAGCCAGATTAGTTGTGCCAGCCGGTTCATTTTCTTGAAAAATTTGGGCAACCTTACTAGAGGTCACGTTTTCGTAACGTCTGAAGCGACTGGAAAACACGTAAACCGTAATCCCATCCGGGTCAAACTGCTCACATTTTCTCGCCAGCGCTAAGGTAGATTCCTGTGCGGCATCCCAGCGACTTCTCCCCCCCGGTTGATCCGGAGTGGACATACTGCCACTTTTGTCAATGATTAAGGTGTAATCTCGGTCTTGCACAGTAAAAGCCTCCTTGGAGGAAAACACAAAGGCGATAAGCTCTTTTGGGCTAGCTCTGTTAAGTCACTAATACCCAAGAGCGCTTGCCGTTTATTGCCTAATCGTTAATTGCGTTAAGCAGCACTTCCGCTAACGTCAAGTTTTCCATGTCATCCATGGTAATCGTGTCAACGATGTCAAACTTCGCTCCAGCCCCCTCGAGTTCATCATCGAGTGCTTTCAGAAAGCGAGTTGCCGTGGAATCGTTGCCAACTTGAATCAGGGAAATTGCCAGCTCTTCATCCCGATCCATCTGCCGCGATGCTTCAATAATGACTCGCATCACGGCTTTGCGATCGTCTGGCTCCCCATCCGTAATAACCAAAATGGTTTCTCCATTGGGCTTTGTCTGTCCAGATGCTTTACGCTGAAAGTAGCTATCTGTAGCATGTTTCAGAACACTAGCAAGGTCAGTCGTACCCATCGGGTCGTTTTCTTGGAAAATTTGGACAACTTTATTGGATGTCACGTTCTCATAGCGCTTAAAGCGACCCGAAAACAAATAAACAGTAATCCCATCTGGATCAAACTGTTCGCATTTTCTCGCCAGTGCCAGCGTAGACTCCTGTGCATTGACCCAGCGACTTTTTCCCCCTGATTGGTCTGGGGTTGACATGCTGCCACTTTTATCAATGATTAATGTGTAGTCACGGTCTTCCACGATAGAATCTCCCATATAAACAACAACCTCCCGTACTTGTCAGTATTTTTTTATTTAGCCTATACTCCCTAATTCCATAGCCCAATCAGGACATCCGCCTTATTTCAGAAGTATGACTTTTACGGGGGTAGGAGCGGAGTACTTCAAGAATAGCTCTCAAAAGACGACCTTAAAAGTCAAACGTTAAAAGCCAATGAAGATGGCAGTGCGTTCAGCACAAACACAGCATTGTACCAACTCCGCATTTATAGAGATTCTCAGCTCAGTTGACTGGGACACACGTAGATTTACGAGTCGTAGGGGCAGGTTTCACCCAGATATCTGCTTCCTACGGCTCAATCCAATAAACCCGCCCGTACTCCAATCATTTGAGAACCGCTACATAATCCCTTTTATCTTTTAATTCCTTCCATGTTCTCTCCTAAAGTGAACTTTGTGCTTCTGTGGTATCCTAGCCTTCGGCAACTCCTACGGGGAACGGCAAGCCGCTCCGCGTTTAGGTTCAAAAAAGAATCGTAGCCGATTTGGTATCAGCCCAAGCAAGAAATCCCTTAGAGTTTCTAGGGATTGTTTGAAACACACAATAACTTCATCAAGATATTTTTTTCTCTATCTCAAGAAAGGGACTTGTATCCCAATGAACAAAGGAAAACTATTTATTTTGACGTTTGCTTTCTCACTATTCTTAAATCTCTAGCGGTGAGTTTCCCGCAAAGCTTGCAGATAATCAATTGCTGCCTCTAGTTCAGAAGAATAGGAGTAAGAAAATTCTTCAAACCAAAGACCTTCTTCAGAGTGGCGATCTAATTGTTTTAGCCACTCCTTTGCCTGTT
>JAIUYC010000293.1 GCA_020216575.1 Coleofasciculus sp. S288
AGTCTCTGTCCCATGCCCTATGCCCCATGCCCGACTTTCAAGACAGATTTCAGGAGACTTTCTTTGCGTAAGTCCTGCTTTATTAAAATTGCCTCTTCTGCTGTGTCAAGACATCTTCACCAGCAAGTCAGAGACAATGTGCGCCCATTCTTGGTCTAGGTTTGCTTTAAACTCGGATTGCCCGGAACGCCTATACCAGTAACGGGCATTGCTGATGTCGCCTTCTTTGCGATGTAGATAGGCATGAACCCAAGCGCTATCAGTATCGCTAGCATCTTGCACAATTTGATGCGCTTTGTCCCAATTTCCTTTTTTGTCGTACCACAGTGCTTGTAGCGCTTTTGGTAGAGAAGACGGGCAGTTTTCCTGTTGTTCCATTAATTGTGTGAATTGATCTAGAGTCATCATTCCCCCAGATTGGTTCATAGGAACATCCCTAAAAACAGCTCTGCTATTTCACTTTAGATGAAAATAAGGCTCTGAGGTTGCTTCCAGCCAATCGAAAATTAAATCTAACTGCTTCAAGGTTACCAGTCCGTACTGCCAGAGAATTATCGGTAATAGATGTGGAGTATCAGAGTGATGGCGCACAGCTAAGTCAATCGAAGCCGCAGGAAGTGCCAATTCATCCTTTAAGAAACAAACCAATTTTTGGAGCAATGTAGTCTTCATTGACGGCTGAGCTTTTGAATGATGAAAAACGTGAGAGTATCCCAGTCTTGGGGCAGTAGCGACAATCCAGTAAATCCTGTACCTCACACCTTAAAAGCGTTCATTGAGCTGAGGGTTTGCCCGGATAGTCGGTTCCACTGCTTGATAAAACTACATAAAGGAACAAACGGCTCCGGCAGGTTCATCGAAACTTAAAACTGGTAGTCAGAGCAAAAGGCGATCGCAAACTTGTAGCCCCAGAACCCTAGAATTTGATATTATCCCTCCAAAAGGTAAACGACGCAAAAAACCTAGAGGCATCTCCCCATGAAGGTTCTCCACGGCACCTGGATTCCCAAAGCCGAACACGCATTCATCCAAACTGGCGCTTTTTACGTTTGGGTAGAAACGTCTGAACAAAAGCCCAGGAGAACCCAGAAAGGAAATCGCCATCCGGGACACTTACCTAAAGATGAGTTATCCACCTTTCTCGTCAAGGAATTAGGCATCCCCGAACCCTCTACAACGCAGAAAGACAGTACCACTGTTACCCAATCCTTTATTCTCCCCAGCAGTAACAACCAACCTTTACCTTCTCCAGAATTAATCCGATACCTCGAAGGAGAAACCCCTGAAGTCATAGAATTGCAACCTTGGGCGATTGATTGTTGTGAAGTCAGCCGCCTTTCTCAAGCAAGCGGTGCAAATTCTTCCAAGGTTACATCAATTATTAAACTCCTCAACAACCTTCATTTTCTGGCTCTCTATAACTCCTCAGAACTTCAATTTGGTTCTGACATTCTCTTTTGGTATCACTATACACAGACTTTTAAGCAAGTTATCCTCAAAGACCAATACATCCCTGCTTTAAAATATCGAGAGGTATCATCCCCGAAAGGTAAGCGCAAACAGCCAAGCAATAACTTTGAAATTTATCCAGCTTGGCAAATTATTTCTGAGCAATACGAGGCAATCCTTCACGAGTATATCGATTATATGCCCCTTGCCTGTGTGGCTGGCTCAGAAATGAAGAGTGAATCGATTGAGGTTTATGATAAAGAAACTTTACTGCGTCATTTCTCCGAATGTCTGCTTACAGAAATTATTACCAACACATCCTTTCCAGGCGTTTTTGATAAAAAGATTAGTGATTCATTTATTTACGACTGTGTTCATTCTCCTCAATCTAAACTGACTTGGTCAGACTCCCTGGCTTTAGAAGACTATAAACAATGGGCATCTTGGAAACAAAAATTAACAGGAGTTCAAGATACATCGGCTTTTCATCTTTGTTTTCAGTTGGAAACTGCTCCCAGCTATAATTCTGATGATTGGCAACTTAACTTCTTAGTTTCCTCAAAAAAAGACCCTTCTCTCAAGCTAGCATTAGATGACTATTGGCATCTAAACAAAGAAACTCAAGAAAACATTCATCATGAATTTGGAAAAGAGTTTGAAAAAGACCTGCTATTAAGCTTAGGATACGCGGCTCGGATTTATCCTCAAATTTGGAAAGGACTTGAAACTCATCAACCTGCTGGCCTGCGATTAACTCTAGAAGAAGCCTTTGCATTTCTTACAGAAAGTGCTTGGATTTTAGAAGATGCTGGCTACAAAGTTATCGTTCCTGCTTGGTGGACGCCGGAAGGTCGCCAACGTGCAAAAATTCGTCTCAAGGCGTCCCCGAAAAAATCATCAACGTCTAAAACGGCTGGAAAAGGATATTTCAATCTCGACACCATCATTCAATATCACTACGAACTCTCCATTGGTGGCCAACCCGTTACCGAACAAGAATGGCAGCAACTGGTCAATGCCAAAACACCCCTGGTGCAATTTCGCGGTCAATGGGTGGAATTAGACCGGGATAAGATGCAGAAGATGCTGGAGTTCTGGCAGTCTCACGGTCAAGAAACTCCGGAAATGACGCTGCTAGATTTGATGAAAAAAGCCACAGAAGCGGCTGACGAAATCGAAGTCGAACACGATGGCGTACTGGCTGATATGATGGCAAAATTGCACGATCGCAGCCGAGTGGAACCCATTGAAAATCCTACCAAATTGCAAGGCACGTTGAGAGAATATCAGAAACGAGGTGTCTCTTGGCTGCAATATTTGGAAAATCTCGGTCTTAACGGGTGTCTGGCAGACGACATGGGATTGGGAAAGTCGATTCAGGTGATTGCTAGATTGATTAATGAAAAAGAATCAACTCCAGACGTACCACCGACGTTGTTAATTGCTCCCACATCTGTTGTCGGAAATTGGCTGAAAGAAATTGAAAGATTCGCCCCTCATATCCGAACGTTAATCCATCACGGAAGTAACCGCATCAAAGACGAGAAAGAATTTAAAGCGGCTAGCTCAAACTACGATGTGATTATTACCTCATTTACCTTGGTGAGAAAAGATGAAAAACTGTTGAAGAGCGTAACCTGGCAACGTATCGTTCTGGATGAAGCACAGAATATTAAAAATCCTCAAGCTGCCCAAACTAAGGCAATTTTGAAACTCCACGCGAACCACCGCCTTGCATTAACGGGTACGCCAGTCGAAAACCGCCTATTAGATCTATGGTCAATTTTTAACTTTCTCAATCCAGGTTACTTGGGAAAAGAAGCTCATTTTCGTAAATCCTTTGAGATTCCGATCCAAAAAGAAAATGATAAAGTCAAATCGACCACGTTAAAGAAATTGGTAGAACCGTTTATCCTACGTCGCGTCAAGACCGATAAACAGGTGATTAAAGATTTGCCGGATAAGGTCGAACACAAACAGTACTGCAATTTGACGAAGGAACAAGCCTCCTTGTATGAAGCGGTGGTTAAGGATGTCGAAAAACAACTGGAGGAAGCCGAAGGGATACAACGAAAGGGGTTAATCCTATCAACTCTGATGAAGCTGAAGCAAGTTTGCAATCATCCCGCACAGTTTTTACAAGATGCGAGTGAGTTTGTGCCGGAGCGATCGCATAAATTAGAACGTCTTGCTGAGATGATTGAGGAGGTCAGCGCTGAAGGGGAAAGCTTGTTGATCTTTACCCAGTTTACCGAGATTGGTGACAATCTGGAAAAATATCTGAAACAAACCCTCCGCTACAACACCTACTACCTTCACGGAGGCACCAGTCGCACGAAACGGGAAAAAATGATTGCTGAGTTTCAAGACCCAGAAACTGAACCCTCTGTCTTTATCCTTTCTCTAAAAGCGGGTGGTGTCGGGATTACCCTCACTAAGGCGAATCACGTCTTTCATTTTGACCGTTGGTGGAACCCCGCCGTGGAAGACCAAGCAACAGACCGTGCTTTCCGAATTGGTCAAAAGAAAAATGTCTTTGTCCATAAATTTGTAACGTTGGGAACATTGGAAGAGCGCATTGACCAGATGATTGAAGACAAGAAAAAATTATCGGCAGCAATCGTTGGGACGGATGAGTCTTGGCTGACCGAATTAGACAACGACAGCTTTAAACAGTTGATTTCTCTAAACAAGGCTACTATTTTAGATTAACTTCACAAGCCAACCAAAAATCCAAAGTCTAAAATCTGAAATCTAAAATCTAAATATGGCACAATTTAGCAGAACCTGGTGGGGAAAACGATTTATTGAAGCGCTAGAAGCCTTTAGCGACCCGGCAAGATTGGCACGCGGTCGGTCTTATGCAAATGGGGGCAAAATTAAAGATTATCGCATCAATCAAGGCAAAATTACGGCGAAAGTTAGGGGGTCTATCAATCCCTATTTTGGGGTTTACAAAGAACCTCTCTACAACACCACGATCGAGATTAAAGCCATCTCAGCAGTAGATTGGTCAAAAGCGATCGCGTATATTGCCTCAAAAGCGAGTTTTGTCTCAAAGCTGTTGATGAATGAGGTTCCAGACAATATTGAAACAGCTTTTGCCGACTTAAATTTACACTTATTACCGAATAGCCGTAAGGACTTCAAAACCCGTTGTTCCTGCCCAGACTATTCAAATCCTTGCAAACACATCGCCGGAGTGTATTACCTGGTAGCATCGGAATTAGACGAAAATCCGTTTTTGCTCTTTGAACTTCGAGGACTGTCGCGGGAAAAACTCCTTCAAGAGCTAGCAAAATCTCCTCTAGGTCAAATCCTTTCCTCAGCACTTGATACCGGAGAGGTTCCTATAGAACCGACTGCATCCTACTATACCAATCCCGAAAAAAGACCAGCACCAGAATCGCTGAGTTTGAGGGAATTTTGGCTTGGGGAAAAGCGATTGCCACAAACCGTTGAAGCGGCATCACCAACCAGCATTCCAGCAATTTTGATTAAGAAAGCAGGAGATTTTCCCCCGTTTTGGAAAAAAGATATTTCTTTTATTGAGGTAATGGAAGATTTATATCAACGAATCAGGACGAAAAATAAGGGAGTCATGTAAAGAGGAACCCATTTTCTTTTTGTAATAGTAATGGGGAATTAAATCTTTACTCTATCTAGGTAAGCGCCAAAATCATGGATAGGAATGCAAGGGCAATACCCAGACCTTGCCTGAGTGTAAGTGTTTCATGTATGATTATTGTTGGCCATATCCACTCTTTCATGATTTCTATTAATCGTTCTCTTGTTCAGATGGGTGAGTGACTTGCTGCGTGTTCAAACTTGCAAAATCGAACAATTGGGTATCAGCAAGATGGGATGGTAAAACATTTTGAATGCTCTGGAATAAATTTTCAGTTCGTCCTGGATAGTCCTGCTCCCAAGCTTGCAATAGCTTCTTAATTTGCGATCGCTGCAAGTTCTCCTGAGAGCCGCAAAGTTGGCACGGAATGATGGGAAACTGTTTGGCAGTCGCATAGTGTTCAATGTCCTCCTCAGAGCAATACGCCAGTGGTCGAATGATGACCTGTTTTCCGTCATCACTAAGGAGTTTGGGCGGCATCGCCTTGAGTTTTCCAGCGTGGAACATATTGAGAAATAATGTTTCTACAATGTCATCCCGATGGTGACCGAGGGCAATTTTCGTTGCCCCCTCTTCACTTGCTATGCGATAGAGAATGCCACGGCGCAAGCGCGAACACAACCCGCACATGGTTTTTCCTTCGGGGATAACCCGTTTAACAATAGTGTAGGTGTCCTCTTCAACAATCCGATACGGCACTCCCAGGGATTCTAAATACTCTGGCAGTACATGCGCTGGAAACCCTGGCTGTTTCTGGTCTAGGTTTACAGCCAGGATATCGAACTTCACGGGGGCTTTGCGCTGAAGACGCAGCAACAGGTCGAGCAACGTGTGGGAATCTTTGCCACCTGACAGGCATACCATCACGCGATCGCAATTTTCTATCATGTTGTAATCGCAGAT
>JAIUYC010000294.1 GCA_020216575.1 Coleofasciculus sp. S288
TGATTATTTCGTGGCTCTCATTCAGGACATTACCGAGCGCAAGCGAGCTGAGCAGGATAGAGCTACGTTAATTTACGAGCAGGCAGCTCGCCTAGAAGCAGAGGTGCAAGGGCTAAGATCAGCCTTTTTAGCTCAGGTTAGTGCAGAGCTAAGTTCCTCTCTTGACTATGAGACGACATTAGCAAGGGTCGCGGAACTGGCAGTCCCCTACATTGCTGACTGGTGCGCTGTGGATATCTTGGAAGATGACCAGGTGATTCGTCGCGTTGCTATCGCCCACCAAGAGCCGCCGAAGGTCGAGTTGGCGTGGGAGTTAAATCGACGCTATCCGGAAGACCTGAATGTTTTTGGAGCAGTACAAAAGGTTTTACAGACGGGTCAATCTGCGATCGCAACTGAGATTACTGACGCTGATTTAATCAAAATTGCCCGAGATGCGGAGCATCTACAAATGCTCCGCCAGTTGGGATTCAAGTCTTATATCAGTGTCCCTATGCTGGCTCGTGGGCGGATACTGGGAGCAATTACGTTCGTCACCGCTGAATCCAAGCGTTACTATACGAGGGCTGAATTGCCCCTTGTGGAAGATTTAGCCCAGCGTGCTGCCTTAGCAGTTGATAATGCACGGCTCTACCACCAAACTCAAGAAGCGCGACAGATTGCCGAACGGGAAGCCGAACGCAATGCTACTTTGCAAGCGGTTACCGCTGCCCTGAGTGAAGCGCTTACCCCAGCGCAAGTGGCTGAGGTCGTTGTGGATCGAGGAATCAAGGCGGTGGGAGCCTGTGCTGGCTTTATTGCTCTAGCGATCGATGACACAACCTTGAAGGTAGTCCGTGCCGTCGGCTATCCACCGGAGATGATCGATACAGGGACACTTTACCCAATCACCGCGTCTTTACCCTTGAGCGATGCTGTACGGATGGGGAAGCCTTTACTCGTTGAATCGCGTGACATTTGGCTCAAGCGATACTCCCATATCCCTATTAAGCACGACCATTACGCCTGGGCAGACATCCCCCTAATTGTTGAGGGGCGGACGGTAGGAGGGATGGGTTTTAGCTTTCCTCACCCTCAGCAGTTTAGTGAAGATGACTGTGCCTTCATGCAAGCTCTAGCGCAACAATGTGCTCAGGCGATCGAACGCGCCCGGGCTTATGCCGCAGAACGAGAGGCACGGGCGGAGGCGGAAGCGGCTAACCGCACCAAGGATGAATTCTTAGCTGTCCTCTCCCACGAGTTGCGCACGCCCCTCAATTCCATGTTGGGATGGACTCAGTTACTCCTCACTCGGAAGTTTGATGAGGTCAAGATGCTTCGTGCTCTGGAGACAATCGATCGCAATACGAGGTCTCTGGCTGCACTCATTGAGGAGGTTCTGGATGTCTCGCGCATTATTACGGGGAAGCTGACCATTTCCCCGCGCCATTGCGAACTCATCTCAGTTGTCTCAACGGCAATTGAAGCGATTCGCCCCACCGCTGAGACAAAGAGCATTGAAATCAAGCAGTCCCTCGATCCATCAGTAGGATGGATCTGGGGAGATGCTCACCGCTTGCAACAAGTGGTATGGAATTTGCTCTCCAACGCCGTCAAATTTACCCCGAAAGGGGGGCAAGTTGAAGTAAAGTTAGACTGCATTAGGGACAACGTAACGGATCGTCCCTGCGCTCGGATTCAAGTGATCGACACCGGCAAAGGTATTTCTCCTGATTTTCTCCCCTATGTCTTCGAGCGCTTTCGCCAAGAAAACACCACCAGTACGAGAGCCTACGGCGGACTGGGACTGGGATTAGCGATCGTCCGCTACCTAGTAGAACTGCACGACGGTACAGTTCAGGCATTTAGTCCGGGGGATGGACTAGGCTCGACATTTGCCGTGCAGTTGCCACTGCTGGAAGGGAACAGGGGAGCGGGAAAATGCGAGAGTCACAGAGCAGAGCGGCAGAATTCAAACCTTCATCCCCTTAGGGGCTTGCAAGTGCTTGTTGTTGATGATGATGCCGATGCCAGAGCGTTGCTTGCAACCATCCTGGAACAGTCTGGAGCGCAAGTCAAGGCAGCGGCTTCGGTGGCTGAAGCCTTGGACTTGCTTTCACACTCCAAGGCTGATGTCCTAGTCAGCGATATTGCAATGCCCGATGTTGACGGGTATGCTCTCATCCGCCAAGTCCGAGAACTGGAAGTAAAGCACGGAGATTATACGCCAGCGGTGGCTTTAACTGCCTATGCCAGGGAAGCAGACCGCGCCTCGGCTTTACAGGCAGGTTTTCAGGTTCATTTGCCTAAGCCGTTCGATCCAGAGGCGCTAGTGAATGTGGTGGCCAAGCTGGCTGAAAGCAAAGTCACACGTTTGAAGGTGTAGTTAAATGTTGCACAGTGACTTGTTTTTTGTCAATGACAAGTTCCATTGAGAGTCTAATCGAATTGCGTTGTCGCAACTAAGGACACGATAATATCGTGTCCCTACAAAGACAAAAAAACTGTGTTACCCCAAATTAGAACCGCTATCAATGAACAAGGAAAAACCCCCCAAGCTTAAGCTGGGGGTTTGGCTTTTTTTTGGATTGAGTCAAGGAATTTTTATAAGCAAACACAGACATCATCCCAAAGCAAATGGCATTCGTTGTTTAAACAAAGATGAAGTCTAAGGATGGAATGACATCAGTTGTGTTTTGCACATAACCGATTAAGTCACCCTGATAGTAAATGTCAATCCCATAGTCGTAAGGAGTGAGCGAATAGTCGCTGGCACTACCAAAAACTTGAATTTTATCGCCCTCAGCCCAGTTGAAATCGGTAATTGTGGCGAAGCCAGACCCTTGATAGTAGGCTTCATAGAAGTCGCCTAAGACAAAGGTATCCGCGCCTGCACCACCACTGAGCGTGTCATACTCACCAGAACCAGAACCCCAAACATAAGGGTTTGAGCCAATCAAGGTATCATCACCAGCTTCTCCGTAGAGCCAGTCATGCCCTTCGCTGCCCACTAAATAATCATTGCCATCGTAGCCAAGTAGGGTGTCGTCCCCTGTCCAACCATCAACGTAGTCATTACCAGTCCAAGCGTCGATATAATCATTACCAGCTTCGCCATATAAGCAGTCGTCAAAGGAAGTTCCAGTGATAGTAGACATGGGTAGAAATCTCCTAATTTTTCAGGAATTCAATTGAGTTTGAATCCGTTGCTGAAATAGCTCGTGCAGGGATTTCGGCATTGGTTGGATTCAAGAAGTTGAGTTTTTTCTCTTCTTCTATTGGTTAATAGGTGGAGATAGGATGAACTGATACAGTTAAAAATCCAGTTAAACGTTATCGATATTAGATAGATATGGAACTTCAGAATATGAGGATTTATTTCAATAAAAATAGCGGGTTTTATCCCCGCTTTTAATGTGAAATATATATTGGGTTTGTTCAGATTGCTATACCTATTACCCCTGGACAAAAGATTCTAGAGAGTTGCTTGCCAAAGTCTTATCTAGAGAAAAAATTCACAAAAATTGATTTCAATTTTACTGACTAGCCAGTGCTTCAAGAAATGCTGCCAAGCCGATTATGGCTATGATTTCTTGCTTAATTTCCTCAGCTTTCAGTTTTCCGGAATCAGTAGTAACCTGATTGATTTCCTGGATCGCTTTATCTAACTGACCGTTATTCAGGGCAATCCGAGCAGCGCTCAAATGCTTTCCATCATTAGCTCTGTCTCTAATAGACTTAGCTTGCCGCTTGCTAAAGTCAGTAGTAACTTTAGAAGCCTCATTGAGCGCTCTATCCCACTGACCGTTATTCAGAGCAGTCCGGGCAGCGCTCAAATGCTTTCCATCGTTAGCTCTATCTCGAATTAGCTTAACTTGCTGCTTGCTAAAGTCAGTAGTAGTCTTGGAAGCTTCATTGAGTGCTCTATCCCACTGCTCGTTATTTAATGCACTCCAGGCAGCACTCAAATGCTGCTCATCGTTAGCTCTATCTCTAATGGGTTTTATTTTTTGCTTCCAGTACTTAGTGGTGACTTTATTAGCTTCTGTGAGAGCTTTATTCCACTGACCCTGATTTAGCGCGTCCTGAGCAGCACGGTAGTGTTCTTCATTCGCTTGCCAATCCATCTGAAAAGTTTCAAGCAACTTCTGAGCTTTCTGATAAGCTGGATTATTCTCAGGAACGGCTTTCACCCAGTCCAATGCCGTATCTAAATTTCCGGACTGATACTGCTCTTCAGCTAGCAATAAGATGCGATTTGACCATTCATCAATGAGTTCTTTAGCTTGTACATGAAGAGAGGCATCAGAGGAAATTGTAATTTGGCTTGCTTCTGTAATAGCGTCCTTAAATCTACCACTGTTAGCTAGCTCCTTGGCTTTAATCAGTAGCTGAACAGCCTGAGAGTGTTGGCATTCTCCTAGTAAAACCTTGACAGATTCATAAAGTTTTGGGTCATCTTTAGGAAAAGACTGAGCTTGACTGATGCACTGGTCAAATTTACCCTCTTGTTTCGCACTTTCAATCTGTTCTAGCAGAATCTGTAACTCGTTGTTTCGTAAGTGCTTGTAGAGCAGATAACCACCGCTAGCCAGCAAACTGGTAGCAATCACTGCAATTCCTCCAATCAGCAGGAACGATTTTCTCTTAGGTGAGCCACCAGGAGTAGGTGCTGGCTGAGTTGGGGTTGGCGAGGAGGAATTTGAATTTTGAGTGGTTTTCATTGGTTATTTGAGGAGTTTATCTGAATAGGTTTGAGGTTTTTACTCTCGCTTTTGTTTATTCAATAGGTGTAGTGGAAATGAACTGATACAGTTAAGCAGCAGCAACATGATAAGAGTGGCGAACAGGAGAAGTTGGCTGCCAAAGAGCGAACAAACGAAAAAGAAATGCATCAGCGGTAGATGCCTAATGTTAGGGTGAAGCATTCGCGTTTGAATCTCGTCAGTTACCCCTAAATATTTGCGCGAATGCTGATGCTACCGCTTCGCTAACACCCCTACTAGATTTGAGGAGATATGGGTAAAGAAGGGGGTTTGAAGAGAGTGCGATCGCAATTCACATACTCATGGGACACAACCATCAGTACTCTGACCCAGACGCACTCCCCTCGGGCGGATACTCGCCTCCACTGCCCCAGAACCTCAAGATGCTCGTCTCACAAAGATTGGCCTGCGCCTGGTCGTAAGAACCATCTTCGTAAATCGCCTTAATATCCCACCAGCATCGGTCAGAATTGTTGTTAAACTCGACAAAAAACTCGCTCTGGCTTTCTAAGACACTATTGCCAAGCCGATCGCGACCCCAACTGCTGGATTCAATAGGGGACACGAATAAACTGACCATTACTAAATCGGTATCATTCACGACTGTAACGTCTTGCATGCCAGCTAAGGCACTCATGACATTCAACGAAGCGATGGGGAAGGCTAGAATTGTGCCAACTGCAAGTTTGCTGAATAATTTTTGAAATACCATAAGAACTTCCTGTTTGAGCTGGAGCTTCAGTTTGGTGAAAAGAGCGCACCGACTAAGCCTGTAGTGCGTTGTTTACGAGCTTTCATAGGGATGTATCGAAATCAACTGATGCAGCTCATCAATGGAAATCCTAGCTATTGCTTCTTGCCATTTAAGGGGAACTGTATCAGTTCAGCCTGCCTGCCTCTATCTAGGAATGGCACGAATAACACTGAGTTTGGCGTTGGCGCTTGAACGCTAACTGCCAGCGACGCAATAAACCTAACCTAGCCTTAAAGCCATCTTTAATTTCATCTACCTGCTTACAACAGTTGGATGTTGAGCTGTACTCTAGGCCAAGGGAGAGAGAGTAGTCGTCAATCTAGGGTGAGTGAAGTAGCTATGGTTGCTCTATGGAGATATTGGACGATTTGGGAAATTAATTGTATGAGTAGAGGCAGGGAAATCCTTGTAGCCAAGGAGTTTTTTGAAAGTCGATTTCCACAAATTATTAGGGCAGGAGAGCTA
>JAIUYC010000295.1 GCA_020216575.1 Coleofasciculus sp. S288
ATGTAAGTTATAATGGCTCTTTTCTTGAGCAAGCGCTGAATTTTAAGGACACTCGCCGCTGCTATCAGTAGGGTGTTTTTCGTCAAACGAACTAGTCTTAATCTAGCGCTTATTTTCGATTTGCATTTCTGTGATAGGGATGCAATTTTTTATTGTTTTTTTCAAGTTTAGTGCTAAGTCTTCTCAAGATTATTTATGAAGTTTCTGTAAAGATACCCAATTAGAGTATTACCTTAACCCTATTGAAGCGATTTCTTAATGTTGCTCTGAGAACATACATTCTGCGTGAAAGTGGAGTCTTGAAGAAGACGCTATTTTTCAGACAAAAACAGAAACCTTTTACCAAATTATAGCGCTTTCTTAACCTGTATAGAAAGTGCAAGTTGGTAATTGGAATGTCAGGATGTAATGCTGGAGAGACAATTGTATGGTGGATCGAGTCGAGGGCAAAACTACTGCTCAGTCTATTGATGGGAAATCGGGGTGCGATCGCATTTTTGCAGGGAGCGGCAACGATCAATTTGAAGGCAGCAGCGATGATGACACCCTCTACGGAGGTGCTGGCGATGACACCATTTCCGGCGGAGCTGGCAACGATAAACTCAATGGTGGCAAAGGTAACGATAAGCTCTACGGTCAAGACGGAGATGATATCCTCTACGGTGGCAAAGGTGACGACTGGCTCAAAGGTGGCGCGGGTAATGACAAACTTTATGGTGGCAAAGGCGACGACAAGCTTTATGCAGGTGAGTCGGGGAATGACACCATGAATGGCGGTTCCGGCAAAGATCAGTTTTGGATTGTAGATACTCAAATGCCTAGCGCTGGCACTACAATTACCGACTTCCATGCAGGTGAAGATGTCATCGGTTTGGGGGCTGGTCTTGCCTTCGTAGACTTAAAGATTGACCAACTCGGTGATGATACGCTGATTAGTCTCAAAGATGGCAATCAAGCTCTAGCCAAGTTGATTGGTATTGATGCCAATACGCTTTCCATCGATGATTTTGTCAGCACGGCTCCCCGTCCCTTAATTATCGGTCACCGAGGCGCTAGCGGCTTGCGTCCGGAGCATACTCTAGCGGCTTATGAATTAGCGATCGCGCAAGGGGCTGACTATATTGAACCTGACTTGGTTCCCACGAAAGACGGGGTTCTGATTGCTCGTCACGAGAACGCGCTGGCAGTTGTCCAACTCGATGCAGAGGGTAACATCGTTTATGATGACCAAGGCAATCCTATTGTTACCTCCGAGACAACCAACGTCGCTGACTTAGAACAGTTTGCTGACCGCCTGAGTGTGAAAGAAATTGACGGTACAAAAATTGGAGGTTGGTTCTCGGAAGACTTTACTCTAGCAGAGATTAAGGAACTGCGAGCCAGGGAGCGCATTCCAGGTATCCGTCCTGGGAATGTAGAATACAACGACCAGTTTGAAATTCCCACTCTCCAGGAAGTCATCGACCTGGCGAAGCAGAAAAGCGCAGAAACGGGACGCACCATCGGTATTTATCCAGAAACCAAGCATCCTAGCTACTTCGATGCCATTGGACTATCGATGGAAGAGCCGTTAGTCGAAACTCTGGAAGCGAATGGATATAGCGATCGCAACGATCCAGTCTTCATTCAGTCGTTTGAAGTTGGAAACTTACAAGACTTGAATCAAATGACGGATGTGCCTCTCGTCCAGTTATTTGATGCCAGTAACGCTCAGCCGTATGATTTCGTTCTCAGTGGCGACTCTCGCACCTACGGCGATTTGGCGACTCCTGAAGGACTCGCTGAGATTGCCACCTACGCCGATGGAATTGGTCCTTGGAAACGGTTAATTATTCCTGCTGAACCCGTTGACTTTAACGGAGATGGCCAGCCCGATGACCTAAATGGAGATAATATCATCAGCGATGCAGACTATCTGCTGCAAGACCCGACTTCATTAATTGAGGATGCACATGAGGCAGGCTTGGTAGTTCATGCCTATACCTTCCGCAATGAAGACCGTTACTTAGCTCCAGAGTATAACGGCAACCCTGAAGCGGAATACAAGCAATTCTTCAGTTTGGGTCTTGATGGCCTATTCACCGACTTTCCTGGAACTGGGTATGAGGTGGCTAACGAGCTGTATCCTTTCATTGAACCCGACCCTCTGGCTGGTGTAGGGCTATTGACACCCACTAACACTACTGCGATCTAGTTCTAATTAGAGCCTGTCTGCACACAATCCCCACTCACTCTCCCCACCTGTACCTAGTCGGGTATAGGTGGGGCTTTTAACTCTACAATGCTTTTAAGGAAGCGACCAAAGCTGATCACAAAAACCCTTCTAAGTTTCTAGGGCGTCCCCAGCTTCCGAAATACAAGGATAAAGAGAAGGGACGCAACCTTCTTGTTTACACTATTCAAGAAAACAATGCGGTGGTTGAAAAACATTTTCCATGCATTTAGGGATTCTTGTAGCAACAAGAGTTTCCTAGATGGAATAGAACACCTAGAGAGCTTCGTCTCCAAAATTTTAGCTGTGGTGATGGGGTTAGTCATCTTGGTTGCTGTTGCCGACTTGATTATCCTCCTTTTAGGAGAGCTGTTTTCCTCCCCTATCGGCTTTTTTAATAGAACTTTGTTTGAAATTTTCGGAATATTTCTGAATATTCTGATTGCCCTAGAGATTCTGGAAAATATTACAGCTTATTTGCGAAAAGATTTTGTTCTAGCAGAATTAGTTGTTGTCACGTCCTTAATTGCTGTTGCTCGTAAAATTATTATTCTCGACCTAGAAAAAACGACAGGAGCTGAGATTATTGGATTAGCGATCGCAATTCTCTCTCTGTCACTGAGTTACTGGATTATCCATCGCACGGGTACTAGAAATCTCCATTAATCAATGGTGTTATTTTATGAGCCACTTCTTCAAGTTTGAAGCCGATTTTGTCGAGTCCTTGCGCTGCATCCCCATGCAAGTGCGGATGAAATTAGATACCTGTGGGGTCAAACTCAAATTAACGCACTGGCACAAGTTTACTCAGCAGGAGCGTCAGGAACTTGTAGAGATGCCCTGTACAACAGTTGAGGAAATTCAAACATATCGTCAATATCTGCAACAACGGGTTATCCAACAGACTGGCACCCCAGCATCTGAACTTCCCATAGAATCTCACCCCGCCTGGATGGATGCCACAACAATTCCACCCAGCGTTCAGGAAAAAGCTGAAGAATTTGGAGTATCTTTAACGACTCCACAGTGGGCAAGCCTGGCTCCTGAGCAGCGTTTTGCTCTAATCAAACTCAGCCGTTCCAGTCATGAAAACAAAAACTTTTTCCCAGCACTCCAGGAATTTCAGCTGATTGAGTTGTTAAGCTAACGCGCATTTATAGCAATTCTTAATCTGGTGTTTTGGGGCATGGGGCATAGTAAATGCAACTAGGGTGTACCTCACCCCTCCCTTGAAACGCTATAAATAGCATCTTCTGAAAACAGAATAAAAGTACTCAAGTCCGCTCCTCTGCTCCCTCGCTACCGTGACAGGTAAATTAGATGCGTCAAAGCTTAGTTGTCTGATTGAGCTTCGTGCCGAATTGTAGAAAGGCAATTGATAATCTGTCTGGCAAAAAGCCTTGATCCAATACCCGTTGCTATAAGTAGAAAACCAAAAACACTGCTATATCGGGAGTCTTCTAGCTCTAGCTGCAATTTTTGCTGATCGGGATTTTGCAAAAAGCGATTAATTTCATCAACCATTGCTACTTTCGTTTTCCGATCGCTTGGGGAGAAACTTGTTAAGGGAATCTGTTCGCGTTGAGTGAGCAGTACTACCCGATAGGTAGCCTGATAATTACGCAACTGGCGATTTAAGGTAGCTTGTTGCAAGTCTACTAGTGCAATTTCTTGTCTGTTGGGAGCCAAAAAACTCGTATTGGCAAGCATACAGGTGTTTGGCGATTCCTGTATTCGCGATCGCATTTCCTGACGCTGGCACATTAACGTCGAAACTCCTCCAACTCCCATAAAGCTAATTCCGCTCAGGTATACTACGATACTGAAAACCAAGACGCTGACGGGTTGATAATAGATACTGGATGGAAACTTAGTCTTTAGAAGAAAAATCATAACCTTATCCTGACCTCACCCAAGAAGTTGCGAGGTCATTGCCAACAATGAACGAAAGTAGTGTCATGATATTAACTATACGTCTAAGGTTTCCTCTCCCGTAGTAAAGATGTGGATTAGCCACAGGTTCTTCAGTTTCAGTTTGGTCATTGGGTGGGGTGCAGCGTCCTGGGTAGGATTAGCGCCCGTCCAGAGTGCTGAACTAGAAGAGATTGAGAAGAGGGGTGAGTTGATTGTTGGTGTAAAAGACAATCTTCGTCCCCTAGGCTTTCGTGACGCTAGCGGCAACTTACAAGGGTTGGAGATTGATATTGCCAGACGTTTAGCGGAAGAACTGTTGGGGAATCCCGATGCGGTAGTTTTGCAGCCAGTGAAGAATGTCGAACGGATTAATGCCGTGTTGGAGGGAAAGGTTGACTTGACAATTGCGAGAGTGACGGTAACGGATTCTCGCTCCCGCTTAGTGGACTTAAGCAGACCGTATTATCTAGATGGTACGGGTTTGGTCACCAAGGATGCTTCGATTACAAGATTAGGTGACCTAACGACAAAGACAATCGCAGTCCTCCATGGATCTAGCACGATTCCTGTAATCCGGTACGCTTTACCCAGTGCGAAGCTAGTGGGGGTTGATTCCTATCAACAGGGGCATTCACTTCTCGACAAGGGTGAAGCAGATGCCTTTGCCGCTGATAATAGCGTTCTTGCTGGCTGGGTGCAGGACTATCCCGAATATCACATGCTGCCCGTGCGGCTGTCGGGTGAAGCCTTGAGTGTCGTGATGCCCAAGGGATTGCAGTATCTCAAACTGCGGCAGAAGGTGAATCAGGCGATTACTCGCTGGCAAGCAGAAGGCTGGTTATCGGAACGTGCTGCCGTTTGGGGGCTACCATGAGATAAAGATTGAAACCTGTATAGTTTCACGCGATCATGGAGAACACGCTTCCCGTTATTTATCTATTAGTTTTGCTGGCGCTGCTTAGTGGTGCGGGTTTTGCTGTCATTCGTCAAGTCCTCAAAACCCGTAAAATTGAAACCGCCCTCTCACAGTTGGAAAGAAAACTAAGAAACGAGCGAGGGACAGTCGAAGAGTATTACGAGTTGGGTGGCATCTATGCTGATAAGAAAATGTTCGCCCAAGCCATTATGTTGTTTCAAAAAGCGCTAAAAGCATCAGATGTTGACGAACAAAACCTCGCTCCTGTCTATAATGCCCTCGGCTTTGCTTACTTCGCCCAAGAACAGTACGATCTTGCCATTCGCCAGTATAAAGAAGCCTTAAAGCTAAGCCCCGATTATGTTACAGCGCTCAATAATCTGGGTCATGTTTACGAGCGCAAAAAGTTAACCGCTCAGGCGCTGGACGCTTACGAACAGGCGCTCAAGCATGAACCCAACAATACTACAGCGAAACGCCGAGCCGAATCACTGCGGAAACGACTTGTCACTTCGGCTTGAGACAATCACTGACATTCCTCAAGTTGGAAAAACAGCACTGCGGGGGGTAATCCTTAAGGATTGCCCCTTTTTTAAGTTGTTGCCCATTTAATTTGCACTTTTTTCCGGTTGTATAGCAAAAGGCAGTGGTTCGACAGGCTCACCAATCGGGCAGAAGGGATGCATATTGACTGGTCAGGGTTTTAGGATTTGCCTGTGTCCTAATCGCCTTGGCAACTGCTATAAAACAACGTTATCCTTCTCCTTATCTCCCCCAGTTCCCAGTTTGACAAAGTACGAGTGCGATACTTCAACCGAGGGAATGAGGTTTCGATGTTCATTTCTCCAGGCTTTGGGAGTCATGCCGTGCAGTTGGCGAAACTGACGGATAAAATGCTCTGTTCCTTGATACC
>JAIUYC010000296.1 GCA_020216575.1 Coleofasciculus sp. S288
GGAGATACGCTGATTTACATCGAAGTGTCACATCGGTCTACCAACGGTTCTCAGAAATCGGCAACTCAGCAGAAGCGGCAGCAGTTTTGGCAACCGATAGTCCAGTGTCTATCTTGGCGAAGTCTCAAGCAAAAACTGACCGAATTTTGGCAACTTAACTCTCAGCATCAAGTGCGGCGTGTTGGGGTTATTTGTGGCGTTACCGTGTTTATTCTGCTGCTGTGTGGAACGATGCTGTTTCACATTAACGACTCCAACATTTCTCTCCGAGACGCTTTTTATGCCACAGCCGTCTTGCTTCTAGGAGGATATGGGGATTTATTTGGAGAACTGCCGTTGCAAACACCTATGCCTTGGTGGTTGCAGCTATTCAGTTTCGGATTGACTCTAGCAGGTACGGCATTTGTGGGGGTGTTGTATGCGCTGTTCACAGAGGCACTTTTAACTGCCAAATTTCAGTTTTCAAAGCGGCGCCCGCCCGTGCCGCAAAACGACCATGTAGTACTGATTGGATTGGGTCGAGTGGGGGTGCGGGTTGCGGCTCTATTGCAAGCATTCAAGCAGTCGGTGGTTGGTGTCACGAATACAGAAATTGACCCAAACATTTTACCGCAACTGCCGATTGTTACGGGTGACTATACCGAAATGTTGAAGCTGGCAAACCTTGCCACGGCGAAAAGTGTCGTTGTGGCAACGGATGATGAAATGGTGAATGTGGAAATTGGCTTGATGGTGCATGCGGCAAATCCGGCTTGCGGTTTGGTGATTCGGACGTTTGAGCAAGGCTTGAGTAACAATTTGGCGCAGATGTTACCTGAAGCCCAAGTGCTGTGTGCCTATGCCTTAGCAGCAGAAGCGTTTGCGGGAGCGGCGTTTGGTGAAAACATCGATAGTCTGTTTCGCCTCAACAACCAGACTATTCTGGTGACGGAATATGCGATTGAACCGGGCGATACGCTTAATGGGTTATTGTTGGCAGACGTGGCTTATGGCTATGAAGTGGTGCCGATTCTCTATCAGAAGGGGCAAGAGGCTCCTACATTTATGCCTTCTGAGGATATTCGTCTAGTTATTGGCGATCGCATGGTGGTTTTAGCCAGTCGCTATGGTCTGCGACGCATTGAGCAGGGTAGAGTTAGCATAACACCAAAACGCTGGCGAGTTCGAGTTGAGAAAGCCCTGACCCAGGAGGCGATTTTTGAGGGGGCAAATGCGATCGCTCGGATTTCTGGATGCAGTCTCACCACTGCCAGAACCTTGATGCACAACTTACCGGGAACGTTGCGATCGCCATTGTACAAACACCAAGCACAACGCCTCGTGCGAGAACTCCGGAAGGCTCAAGTTACTGCTCGCGTTGTCCCCATTGCCAAGAACACGGGGTTAATATCTAAACATCCTCTTGATGACTCCTCAACCCCCGATCGTCAATTGTAACGTTTGACTTTTCCGTGACAATGGCAAAACTCCACTATGAAGGATATGGTAACGAGCCAGCCACAGTCCTAGTCCGCGAAAAATTAGGCAGTGCTAATGTCTATGCCAAAAATGCTCAATCCATCCTCAATAAAGCCACAGGCTTCATTAATGCCTATGATTTCACGCTAAATCCCTATCGAGGTTGCCAATACGGATGCAGTTACTGCTATGCTGCCGCTTTTAGCCCTAACAGTAAAATGCGCCAAGATTGGGGCAACTGGGTGATTATTAAACAAAATGCGGCGGAAGTGTTAGGGAAAGAACTGGCGAACTGGGACAAGAAACATCCGGGTAAACCTGCCAGTATCTATATGAGTAGTGTCACCGATCCCTACCAACCGATTGAAGCCAAACAGCAGCTAACACGGCAGTTGTTAGAGGTGATGGTATCGTATCAACCGACACTGGTGATTCAAACCCGCAGCCCGATGATTACGAGAGATATTGATATTTTGCGACAGTTTCAGCGCTTGCGGATCAATATGAGTATTCCCACCGGCAGCGAATCTGTGAGGAAGGATTTTGAGGCGCGATCGCCAAGTATCAAAGCCAGACTGCATGCCATTGGTACGCTCAAATACAGCATTCCCTGCGACGACAACCACGAAGCAAGATTTTCTGTTACCGTGACACCTCTTCTTCCCACCCTACCCGACGAGCAAGCCTATTTTATCAGTCGGCTAGAAGTTGCTGACCGAGTGGTGGTTCAGGAGTTTCATGCGAGTAATGGGCGATCGCTTGTTGCATCTACCCGTGAAGACGCTTTGGTTCTCAAACGCAAATATGCCTGGTGGTACGACGATGAAGAAAAGAGTTACCAGCAGTTTATGGCTAAGTTAGCTTGTCTGTTGATGGATGTTCAAATTATGGAAGGCAAAGAAGGCTTTGGTTATGAGTAATCCCTTTGTCAGTTGGTGGCGTTCCAATCAGTTTCGTGCTGCCCTCAAACAAAATAATGAGCGAAAGGCAACGCAAATTCTACTAGAAATTGAAAATTCAGGTGCAAAACTTTCCTGGTTAGAACGGCTATTTAGAAAAAAACTTGAGTCTGAAGAATCCTCGTCGTTTTACCAGCGGGAATTAGCGTCTGTTTCGGCACGTCTCCACACAGCTTTACCGAGAGAAGAAGAATTAGAAGGACAAATCAGTCCTAACATTCACCTCGAAAGCTTATTAGTTTCAGATACTGAATTTGTTCAATTTATCCATCATAGTTTTAAGTTTAATAAGCTGGATGAATACAGGTTGCAATGTACGGGAATAGACAAGCGTGTATTTGATGACTTTGAAGCGAGTCTAGCGCAGTTCTTACAAACAGAACTCGATAAAATTTCCAAAGCGGCGCTGACATCCGAGTTAGAACGCGCCATTCGAGATATTGAAGGATTAAAGCAGGGACTAGACCCTCAGTACAGTTTTAAATTAAGTCCCTATGTCTACTTCATGACCTATTTCTTGGACAATGTTTACTGTGCTTATATAGCTTGGTTTTTGATTTATGAAGCAGGCTTAATCCCCCAAAATCTTAAAATTCTCGATATTGCTGCTGGTCCGGGAACTGTGGCTTATGGGTTAGCGTTACTACTACAGAGCAATAGTGGCTTTTTTCCCCTGCCTCAAATGCACATTTCTTACTACTCTTTGGAAAAACAATATTTATTACAATTTCGTGGGCTTCAATTCTGGCGGCAGTATATCGACCCCAAACATATAGCGACTAATGCTTACTTCCGGTTTGATACATCTGATATTTTCGATTATAAAATTCATTCCAAAAAGTTACCCGAATCCTTTTTTAATTTTATTGTAATTTCTCACTGTTTCTTTTATGAAACTCAAAAAAGAAATGACTCTTATATTGTCTACAAAAATATTATCCAAGATAGTCTAGCAGTGGGTGGTTACGTCTTGTTAATCGTACAAGGCATGAAGCTTTTTAATGCTTATGATGTACCTCTTGACGACATGAGTCAAGAGCAAATTGTCATCCGAGAGTTTCTTGAAGAATTAGGACTGCAATTAGAGTGGTATAAGTATCTGACATCTACTGGGGAAAGAGTGCCGATGAATGGGGCAGAGTTTGGAAAGTTTGCTAGAGAAAATTTGCCAGAACAAAAGTATATGAGTCCCTTGAAACGGCAGTACTTGGGACAACAGTTTGACTCAAATTACGTTCTTGATGACTACGTAATTTTAGCTAAACGACAAGGAGCGACAGACTCCCTCGACCCCCTTTCCCTCTCAGAATAATACCAACTTTATAAAGTAGCGAAAGACAATGACACAAGCGACTGCACCCACTGAAATCACCTATCGTCCTCAACAAGAGGTCGAGTGTCTAGATAATCCCTCTACCCTCAGAGGGGACCCACTCTTACCGGGTTTTGTATTGGATTTATCAACAATTTGGTAAATCAACGAGGAAACGGAGGGGGTCAAAAAGATGCCATCAAAAGAAAAGAAGATCAAGAAAAAGAACTTTGCTAGCTTCAATTATAAAGAAGCCTTCAAACAACTAAATCTGACTGAATTATTACCTTGGGAGATTGAAGTCGAATCGGTTGAACCCAGTAACTTCTTCCACGAACGCATGGAGAGACTCCAATGCTTTGACTTACAAAGGTATGAAGAATCCAAAAAACTCATTATTGATGCCCTTTGCGAAGAAGCTATTCAACCCTATAAACACCTAAAAATCTGGAAAGGGGCTGCTTTAGAGTCCGATACTACCAACGGAAATGTAGATTATTTAATTGCCGAACGGAAAGCTTACTTAGAAGCCCCATTCCTCTGTATTGTTGAAGCCAAGAAAGATGATTTTGAGCAAGGTTTAGCCCAGTGTCTAGTAGAAATGCAAGCCTGTCAATGGCAAAATCGAAAACTTGGCAAAGAAATTGATGTTTTGGGAATTGTTACCAATGGCGATGGCTGGAGATTTTACAAGCTAACACCCGGAGTCCGTGTTTACCAAACGTTGCTCTACGGTATTGCCCATATGGAAGAGATTTTAGGCTTACTCCGCTATGTTTTCCAGCAATGCGAACAAAATTTGAATTAAGATATAATGCTTAATCCTATCCTCTAGTTTGCATATCCCAGACAGGTAAGATGCCTGTTCTACGGTAATTCGATAAATTACCAACTTGCTTTCTTGAATGCGCTTTAGCTTAGTGGATCAAGTCATAATTGGCGATCGCTTTTGCTCGATTTGTTCTTCCAGAAAGCGATACCATGGCGCCATGCCAGCACCTGTTCGGGCTGAAATGTCCCAGATGGTAGCTTGAGGGGCAATCCGTTTAATAGTTGCGATCGCTAATTCACGATCAAATCCCACCGCCTCAGCAATGTCAATTTTGTTGATAATAACGACATCCGCCGTTTTGTACAACGTTGGGTACTTGAGGGGTTTATCCTCCCCTTCCGTAACCGACAGCAGTGCCACCCGCAAGTCTTCGCCCAAATCGTAAGCCGCAGGGCAAACCAAATTGCCGACGTTTTCAACAATTAGCAACTTCACCCCGTCTAGGTTTATTTCCTGCATCGCCCTTGCCACCATATCCGCTTCTAGGTGACAGACGTTGCCCGTAGTAATTTGTACGACAGGACTTCCACTGCGACGCAAGCGCTGGGCATCGTTATCCGTTGCCAAGTCGCCCACAATCACCGCCGCAGGGATGCGATTTCCTAAATCTGTAAGCGTTCGTTCGATAAACGCTGTTTTCCCAGAACCCGGAGAGGATAGCACATTTAGCGCTAATATTCCCCGACTCAGGAAATAGCCTCGATTACGCTCTGCCAAGCGGTCATTTTTTTCTAAAATGGATTGAGCGATCGCAACAGTCCGATGTCCATTGTCGCTATGTTCGTGATGGTGATAATGCTCATGATGATGCGTGTGAGTATCGGCATGGATGCCAATCTCGCCGACACGACTATTACATCCGCAATCTTGACACATGGGTTTAGTCTCCTTGATAAAACTCCGCTAACTCTAACGATGTCAACTCAATTTCGCGTCCTTGACAGATATGATTGCTAAGTTGGTGACACTGAGGACACTCATAAAACACATCCTCTGGTTGAAATTCTTGCTCACAATTGGGACAGTAACAAACCACAGCGACTGACTCAATTTCCAACTGTGCTCCTTGGGCGATTGTTCCCTGAGTACACACATCAAATGCAAACTCCAACGCCTCTGGCACGACGCCCGACATTTCCCCCACCCGCATTTTTAATCGCTGAATTTTTTGAGCACCCTGCTGATGAGCGTGTTCTAGGGCAATTTCTATAGTATTTTGCATTAAGCTAACTTCGTGCATAGGAGTTTAAGGGCTATATCGCCATCTCTTTTCTCGTTCTCTGTGTTCTCTGCGTTCTCTGTGGTTCTTTATTTTTCACAATTCATTTAAACTGGCTATAGTCCCTGCAATGACGTAATGAATTAGTAAT
>JAIUYC010000297.1 GCA_020216575.1 Coleofasciculus sp. S288
ATCTTGACCCGACGAATATTACGCGGCGCAATACCCTCGAGAATTTGCTGAATTTTCTCTACCAGTATGGATTGTTTGAGTTGATCTTCTCGAGCCGCCTCGCACAAAAGTTGCAGGACACCGTCCGCCAAAACGGCTCGCGTTCTGACTCCAAGACCTGTCAGCCGTTCGTTCAGCGTTTGAATAATCGCCGCAACACTTCCCTGTCGAGCTTGTTGGGCAATGTCATCCACTGGATCACGCATTTTTCTTTGAACCCTGGATTGCTAGCTATGCCTAACCTAACCTTATTAATTTACAGGATGTCCGCATCCTCGCGTCTAGATGGTGGAGTTTTGTTGACACTCTCCGCCCTATAAGGGCGAAGATTCTTCGTTCATAGACCCAACTTGCCCTAACAGAATTGCTCCAATTAAGGTAGAGGTCGAATCTCCCGAAGCGTTCGGGTCTATGCTTCGACTCACTTCGACAGGCTCAGTGTCCAGCTCAGCAACCACCCAAGTTCCCACATGCCCTGTGGTACTCAAGGCTAATTTCAGGATATTAAGAGCAGCATTCCAGTCTCGATCTAAAATCAACCCGCACTGACAAACGTGGGTTCTCAGGGAGAGGGACTTTTTGATTAGGATGCCGCAACTAGAGCATTCCTGGGAGGTATAGGCAGGATTGACGGCAACCGTTATCTTGCCAAACTTGACCCCGAAATACTCTAACCATTTCCTTTTTGGTAATTCCGGTGGACTTCTCCCTTCATTGGCTCAACTCCTACCTGAGTACGCTCTATTCTAAGCATTGGCAAAATTGAATAAGCAAGGGCAGCTAGTAAGATACGATCTTTTGCTAGCAACTACTACGAGTTTTCTACTTGAAAAACGCCGTAATGTTTGTAAAAGTTTACAATTGGCTTAAGAATAATTTGGAGCCAGTAGGAGAGGTCTTATGCTACTAAAGTGCACGACCCGTCACGTTCGCATTTATACTGCCGAAGTGAAAAACAACGAGCTGGTCGAGAGTGATAACGTTTTAACGTTGGACATTGACCCAGACAATGAGTTTAATTGGAATGAAGATGCTCTGCAAAAGGTGTATCACCAGTTCGATGACTTGGTTGAGTCCTACAGCGGGGCAGATTTAACAGAATATAACCTTCGCCGCATCGGCTCTGACCTAGAACATTACATGCAATCGCTTTTGCAGAGCGGTCAAATTAGTTACAACCTTGAGAGCCGCGTTCTCAACTACAGCATGGGATTACCCCAAGTAAGCCCTCCAGCTGATTAAGTCGATAGCCTACCACCAAGTCCGATTTCCTTCCTCGTCGGTGCGGGCTTGGCGAATTACGTCAGAAATTTCTTCGGCGTCCCTGACATGGTGCAGAGCCTCCTGCTCGCCATCGGGTTCTTCAACGATAAAGTAGGTCGGAACTTTGATGTGATCGCCAGTAATGTCAGGGGCATCAACTGCCACTTGTTGAGCTTTTTCTTCAAGCGTTTGAGCTTCTGGATCTATCTTGTCACCGGGATTGACAGCATCATGAACATCAGGTGTTTCTGGCTTATCTGGAGACAGTCCAATATCTTGAACTACTTTTCCTGACTTATCGCCAGAATTGACCGTCTTATCGATATCGGTGTTTTCTGTCTTATTGTTCATAAAAACTCCTAACGGTTTTAACGCTTGATATTTCTAGGTTGATAGTAAAAAAAATAAACAACCCAATACCTCTTTCTGGGGTGGTAATTGACGCTATCTAAAGAAGGATCAACTATCGCTACAGTGGAGCGATTCCTGACCAGAGAAGGAACTGAAAGCCTCAAAGGGGTGGCTATAATGCCATCCAAAGAATTTCCTGAGTGAGATTTTCTTAATCGTCCACCGATTTAGAGCTTTGCTTGTTCTGAAGAAATTGCTTTTGTACTGGGCGACGATTTTCCAATAAGCGACGGCTCTCCCGTACCTAGTAAGGAATTACCAATTACCAATTACCAAACACCCAATCAAGATCGGGCAGGGTAATTTGCTACAGACCTGTGCTGGCCGATTAAACTGGAATAGCGGAATCTTTCTACAGCAACGGTTAGTCAAATCTTGTCTGCACAACAACCTCTTAATCCTTGGAGTTATAAACCGTGGTGGTGCCAGCCTTGGTCAATCCTACTAACGGGTGCACTAGCGATCGCGGGCAGCTGGGTGGTGGCAAAAACAATCTGGATAACAGTTCTCCTTTCTATTCCGGTTCTGGTTTGGTGGGCGTACTTTTTGTTGCTCTGGCCTCAGCTGATAAAAGACAGTGGCATTCTGGAACGTTATCAGCAATCTTCTCAAGCTTCTATGCCTCCGGTAAGAGATTAATTGTGAGTCTTATCAATTGCCCTTGAGTCAGACGCTAGAATTTGTAATCAATAAGCTTATTTTGGCACTTCACGAGGGCATGCAACTCCCGAGTGCAAGACAAGTGCAACTTGTAGCCAAACTAGTCTCGGCTGAACATAGCGAAAAATTTTCATGGAAAATCCTGCGGCAACGCTCCACTGCCCTAACACTCGCTGTCAGGCTCCCAATCCTCAGAGCAATAAGTTCTGTCAGAACTGTCGCACGCCACTCTTGAGACGTTACTTGTGGGCGCTTGGTCAGGACATAGACGCTTATAAACCCGGAGAAGTCCTTGCGGGTCGATATGTGGTGGTGCGCCAACGGATTGTACTCGATACTCAACCGGGAATGCCACCAGAGACGCCACAGGAGATTCCGCAAGAGCTTGCGCCCTATCTAAAGCTTTCTCCCTATGGATTGCACCTTCCCCAAGTCTACGGACAACTGTCGCTGACACAGGGACGCCGTCACTCACAAGTCTGGCTGTTGGAAGACGCCCCAATCTATGCAGGGGGGTCTTTGCAGGGCAAGGAGGCGCGTTATGTTGAAGGACAGCTCTTCCCGCAACTCACCAGTGTTTGGAAAGATGCGCCAGCGATGCGCCAGCTCAACTGGCTGTGGCAGTTGGCAAATCTCTGGCAGCCCTTGAGTAGTGAAGGTGTTGCTTCTAGCTTGTTAGTACCAGACCTTTTGCGAGTAGAAGGTTCAATTGTCCGGTTGTTGGCATTGCAACCTGATACTCGTTCAGCACCGACGCTACAACAACTCGGTCAGCTGTGGTCACAAGGGCTGGCAGGGGCGTCATCAAGCATTGCTGAGTTTTTCCAACACCTGTGCGTTCAGCTAGACGAGGGGCAGATACGGTCATCCGATGAATTAGTGGCGCTGCTGGATGGGGCGCTGAAAAACGGTGGGCGATCGCAATCTCGCTCCTATCAGATTTACACTCGTACTGATTCTGGACCCAGCCGCCCTCACAATGAAGACGCCTGCTACCCACCCAGTGGGCAGTTAGCTCGCCCGTCAACGGGTACGAGTGCTTTGGCAATTGTTTGCGATGGGATTGGGGGACACGAAGGCGGGGAGGTGGCGTCTCATTTGGCTATTGAAGCGCTGCGGGAGCGGGTGGAAAAACTGCCAGCAGACCCAGATAACTGGAATCCGGTAACCCTGACTCTGGAATTAGAAGAGGCGGCCTGTGAGGCGAATGACGTAATCAGCCAGCAAAACGATAGCGAACATCGCTCTGATCGACAGCGGATGGGAACGACGCTAGTTATGGCTCGAACCTGCGCTCATGAAATGTACATCACCCACGTCGGAGATAGTCGCGTCTACTGGGTGACGAAAAACAATTGCCACCAAGTCACTCAGGATGACGATTTAGCGTCCCGCGAGGTGCGCCTCGGCTATGCTCTTTACCGGAATGCCATACAACTGCCAACATCAGGTTCTCTGGTTCAAGCATTGGGAATGGGAGCATCGTCCGCATTACACCCAACCGTACAGCGGTTTGTTCTGGATGAAGACTGTGTGTTTCTGCTTTGCTCGGATGGACTCAGTGATAATGACCGAGTCGAGCAGTATTGGCAAACTGAACTTCTACCAATTCTCGACGGTCAAATCGATTTGCCCACGGCAGGAGAGCGCTTAGTTCAGATTGCCAACAGCCAAAACGGACACGACAATGCTACTGTAGCTTTGGTCTACTGCCAAGTAACCCCTTCACAGGAGCCTCGGTCGGCACAACCGCCTCAGATGGCATCGGTTACCCCCCCCGCGACGAGTGGGATGCCAACCCGTGTTGCTGCTCCGTCCCAAATGAAAACGCAACAGCTACCTACAAAAGCGTCGAATCGTCGTCCTTGGGGGCTATTGCTAGGAATCCTCCTCTTGCTAGGGTTGGGAAGTGCGATCGCTTACGTGTTGATTCCGCGATCGTGGATCGATCCGATTGTGGGAGGAATCAATCCGAATTTCAATCCCAGTCCAACCCTGTCGCCAGCGAGTCCACCCCTAAGCGCCAGCCCCGCAGCAACTCCTTCAGGTATTTCTTCCCTAGAAGAAGGTACAGTGATTCAAATCGGCAGTTCAGTTCCCAATACCCCTGAGGATCGGGATGTCCCACTTCTCCTGCAACGTGACAGACTACCTCCCCAAAACCAATCTGTGGTTGGTTTCATCCCCACCGACAGTATTTTGCAAGTCCTCAACGAAGCATCGGAGGGACAGCAAGAGAGATGGTTACAGGTGAGGGTTTGCATTCCGGGTTCCAGCGCCTCTGTAACTCCTACCCCAGAGTCAACAGGGACTTCTCCTCAACCCCCTCAAAGCCCAGTCGGACTATCTCCAGCAACCCCCAACACCCAGCAGACTCCCGGTTATCGTCGGGTGGCACGGGGAGATGGCGGATGGATTAGAGAAGCAGAGCTTCTGCCCAGCATTAACCAAAGTTTCACGCCCACACCTGCCCAAAGGAGTGAGTGTGGGACTTCGACTCCTGCTGTCTCCCCAACCCCAACCCCAGCCCCTCCTCGCTCTCCCTAAAGATGCAGCTTAGCCAGTTACAGGTTAACTTGTTTGATTTTTAACTCTTCCAGGCTTCAACCTTCCAACCTTCTAGCTTTTTCACCGCCAGAGTTCAAAAACCTTAGAATTGGAAGCGTACAGGAAGCCGAAGACTCGGTAGACTGATAAGAAAATAGGAATAGTTGCTCTTCTTTTGAGCTTTTTAATGTCTGGTAGCGTAAATCCTTGCCTCAGTTTGGCGATCGCTCGCTTATCAACAGTTGGGGCAGAAAGTTTTGCCATTTGGGTACTCAAGGCTCCCTATCCTGGGGGTATGGTTCATCATGACTCGACCTGGCCTCAAACCTTGACTCAGAGTTGGCTGGAATGGCAGGAGATGTTTTCCTTACGTCACCTGCCCCATGTCCCCTTTATTCATCATGTAACTCAGTCACCTTCGTCTCGTACTTTGCTCCCCAATGGTGATAGTAGTGCCGGCGGTACGCTCAGTAGCCAAAGTAGCCTGTTGATGCAGCGTTTGGGGATGGAACTGTGGGCTTGGCTGTTTGACGGTTCCATTCAAAATGCTTTGGAGAGAAGTCAAGGAATTGCCATGGGGCAGAATAAGCCCCTGCGCGTGCGGATGGAAGTCCGTGACCCAGCTTTGAGTCCACTGCCGTGGGAAATCATGCAACCCAGGACGGGTAAACAAGCTATTTCCCTTTCGCAGCAACTGCTGTTTAGTCGTACCACCAGCGATGTTGACCCACTCAAACTCTTTACACGCTCGAACCAGGCATTAAACATTTTGCTGGTACTGGGACAGGATGGCCACAAGTCTAATAGTTCATCTGTTGGTTTGATGCTGGAACAAGAAGCAGCTGCTCTGTCCAGGGTTCTCAAGGCTTGCGGACAACCCAACTTGAATGGGGAAAGATTTGTGGCTCCAGTTGCTTGCCATGTCAAGACGCTGGTACAGCCGACACGAGCAGAACTGATAGAGATTCTGGAAAGAGGGATTTACAAT
>JAIUYC010000298.1 GCA_020216575.1 Coleofasciculus sp. S288
GTCTCTTTCATGAGTAAATCATTAATGTAAAATGCTTGCCATGCATGAATGATATCGTTTTTATTCTTTATTTTCGTTTAAGTCCCACTAGATAACCTTTAATTTCGGCACGAGTTTTGGAACTAATAGCTGTCATACTAATCAAGACTATAAAATTATCTTTAGCAAAGCTTTAGCTAAATGATATACAACAGGAATTGAAACTGCATTCCCAAATTGATACTTAGCTGTAGTCTCATTATCAGCAATCTGAAACCATTCTGGGAATCCTTGCAGTCTTGCGTAATCTTGTGCAGTTAGTGGCTTGAATTTTTTCTTTCTATAAATCTCTTTAATAAATGTTTGCTTATAGGCTCCTGGCTCTTGACATTGTATTGATTTCGTGGCAACAAAATCTCTTGTCCCAGTTGCCGTTAAAGTTGCAATTACATCCGCATGAGGTAAGAAAATTTTAGAAATACCATTAATTCCTGAAGAAATTTTTGAATTAACAAATTCATAGCCTATTCCTCCTACAAGACGCAGGATTTTTTTATCAACCAAAATTTCGATTTCTTCAGGTTTTAAGTCTGGAATAAGTTGGTATAATATTTCAAAACTTAGGGGATTACCGTCCTTGAGACCATATATCTTTTTTCTTCTATTTTTCAAGATAGTTTTGCAAATCAACTTTTCTCTGGCATTTGTTTTGATTAAGTCCCAAGAATGAATAGTAGTATGCCCGTCTCTGATATCTGCGAAAATGAAGAAGTCATTTAATTCATCTATTTTTTGAAATCTACCTCTAGAAGCTGGAACTTTACCATTAAATAAAATTTCTGGGGGAAATTTTTTCTTAGTAAAATTACTAGCCTGAATATCGGGCATCACTTCGTAAAGCTTTATCTGCTTACCTAAAGGTTTAGGAAACGTAAAACATTCGTTATTTTCTATGTCGTTCCTGACCCCAACTATAAATACTCTATCTCTATCTTGAGGTACACCAAAATCATAAGAGTTTAATACCTGAAATTTGACCCCATAACCACAATTTCTCAAACTAGAGAGAATGTAGTCCAAGCTAGGTCTATTTCTAGGTTCTGTTAATCCTTTAACATTTTCAAATATAAATCCTTTAGGTTGGTTGGTTTTTACTACCCTAACAACATCAATCCATAACTTGCCTCTTGGGTCATCCAATCCTTGTAATTTACCTGCAATAGACCAAGGTTGACAAGGAACTCCACCCACCACTACATCTATTTCAAAAGGCAGCTTATGCAGCTTTGTAATATCTCCTAGATATAGCTCTTCTGAATTTATATAACTAATAAAATTTTTCTGGTAAACTTTAATTGCTTCTTTGTCAATTTCTGAGTAGCCTAAACATTTACCGCCTAGCTCTTCTAGAGCAATTCTAAATCCGCCAATTCCTGCAAATAAGTCTACAAATGTAAATTTAGTCTGGCAAAATACTAGATTAGTTGGCTTAAATAATGGGAATAATGCTATTTGTTCAGCTTGAGCTACAGATTTCATTCTTGGTGGGTTAGTCCTAGTCGATTAGCGCTCCTAAATTTTGGATTATCTAGTATATCTAATAATAGAGACGTTCAGGCGGAACGTCTCTACTACTATATCGGGCTTTTAGGCTAAGGGCTATTCTATTCCTTCAATCCGGTCTTCAACCTCCTGATACAACTCACGCAATAGCTGCAAATTACTCTCACTCGTCTCCCAATACCCGCGCCCATTCACTTCCAGTAATGTCGAGACAACCTTGCGGAAGGAATGAGGATTCAAGTTCATCAACCGCTTCCGCATTTCTTCATCCTGGATAAACGTGGCATTGGTGTCCTCGTAAACCCAGTTATCGACAGCACCCGCCGTTGCTGACCAACCCATCGTATTCACCAACCGCTTCGAGAGTTCCCGGACTCCCTCATACCCGTGACTCAGCATTCCCTCGTACCACTTGGGATTGAGTAGCTTTGTCCGGGCATCCAAACGCACGGTTTCCGAAAGGGTGCGAACTTGGGCGTTTGCTGTTGTGGTATCAGCAATGTAAGCCGCAGGCATCTTGCCATCTTCTCGCAGAGTCGCAACAACCTTGGTGGGGTCTGAGTCGAAGTAGTGCGATACATCCGTAAGGCTAATCTCGGACGAATCGAGATTTTGGAACGTGGCATCGGCGGTTTTGAGGGCTGTCTCAAAAATCTTGCGACTCTGTTCCATCGTGCCTGGATTATCAGACGTGAAGGCAAACGACTTCCGCGCCAGGTACATATCCTGCAACTCAGACTCGCTTTCCCAAGTGCTGTTTTCTACTGCCAGGTTAACGTTGGAGGAGTAGGAACCGGAAGCATTGGAGAAGACGCGAGTAGCAGCTTGCCGCAGATTAATCCCCATTTCCTCTGCCTGCTGCATGGCGTGTTTGCGGATAAAGTTCATTTCCACAGGTTCATCCGCCTCTGCTGCCATCTTCACCGCTTGGTCGAGGAGGTTCATTTGGTTAATGAACAAGTCGCGGAAGACGCCAGAACAGTTAATTACCACGTCAATCCGAGGACGCCCCAATTCTTCCAAAGGAATTAGTTGCAGCTTGTTGACTCGTCCCAAGGCATCGGGTACGGGTTTGACGCCAACCATCCACATGATTTGTGCCAAGGACTCCCCATAAGTCTTGATGTTATCCGTACCCCAGAGGACACAGGCAATGGTTTCAGGATATTTTCCGCCATTTTCATAGCGTTGACGCTCAAGCAGTCGGTCTACAACGATTTTCGCGGATTTAACAGCCGCTGTTGTCGGAATTGATTGGGGGTCGAGGGCGTGGATATTCTTACCTGTGGGCAATACATCGGGGTTGCGGATGGGGTCGCCACCGGGTCCAGGGAGGACGTATTCCCCTTCTAGGGCTTTGAGCATTGCCCCAAGTTCGTTATCTGCAACAATTTGCTGGAGACAGAACTCTAGGTACTCAAACAGGGGCTTCAGTGCTTGAGCATCTACCTTGGTGTAACCTAAGTCGTGTAGGGCTTCAATCCAAGGCTCTTTTTTGCCCATGTTGAAGAAGTTGAGCTTGGAGACTTTGGAGACGCGACCATCGGCGTCAGTTTGGGCTTTTACCAAGGCTGCAACCGCTTCGCGAGTTGCCAGAGTGATGTCTTGCAGCAACTGGACATCAGCTAAAACACCTTTGTCATTGTTGCTGTAAATTTCCTCAATATCACGCCCGATACTGTTGGCGATAATTCGAGGTAAACTTTGAATCTCCTCTTCAGGACGGTCAAGTCCAGCGATATTGACTAAAGTTGCGATCGCTTCTTCTGCACTCGGCGGTTTCCCAATCACATGCAACCCACATGGCAGCAACCGCGCTTCAATCTCCATCAGCTTTTTATACACCAAGCCGACCAGAGTATCCCGTTCCTCCGCCGTCAGTTCGCTAGCATCCTTCTCTGGTAAAGCAATATCCTTATCCAGATTCACCAAGCGGCACTTGTCCATGATGGTGTTCACAATCGGGATACCGCGCCCAGTATCTTTCAGGGTTTGGTAAGAACCGATTAATTCACTCAGTTCCTTTAACCCCTTATACAACCCTGCGTTTTCAGCCGGTGGCGTCAGGTAGGAAATTGTTGCCGCATAGCTACGGCGCTTGGCAATCGTCGCCTCACTGGGATTATTTGCCGCGTAGTAGTAGAGATTGGGGATGGAACCAATCAAGTTGTCTGGGTAACACTCTCCTGACATCCCCATCTGCTTACCGGGCATAAATTCTAAGGAACCATGAGTGCCGAAGTGCATCACGGCGTCCGCTTTCCAGATTTGCTCCAGATAGGTGTAATAAGCCGCAAAACCATGATGAGGGCTAGCAGAACGGGAGAACAACAGCCGCATTGGGTCGCCTTCATAACCAAACGTGGGTTGAACCCCGATGAAGACGTTGCCGAATTGCTTGCCGTAAACCAAAAGATTTTGTCCGTCGCTGTTGAGATGTCCTGGAGGTGGACCCCAGTTTTCCTCTAGACGGGTGGAGTAAGGGGTGAGTTCTTCATACTCCGGCACTGACATCTTGTAAGCAATATTCAGTTCCGGACTACTGTACTGTGCTTGGGCGTCGTGGATTACTTCTTGCATCAGCGCCTCCGCTGACTCTGGCAAGCCCTGCACGTCGTACCCATTATGCTTCAGGGCTTCCATTACTTTATAAATGGAACCGAAGACATCGAGGTATGCAGCCGTACCGACATTACCCTTATCCGGTGGGAAGCTGAAGACGGTAATGGCAACTTTTTTGTTGAGTTTGGGCTTACGGCGTAGATTAGCCCATTTCAGAGCACGTTGAGCAACGGCTTCGATCCGGTCTTGGAGTGCGATCGCTTTTCCTGTTGTTCCATCCCGTCCTGATAAAATAATTGGCTCGATCGCACCATCAAGTTCGGGAATGGCAATTTGTAACGCCACTTGAATCGGATGCAATCCTAAATCGCTTTTCTCCCACTCCTCTGTGGTTTGGAATACTAAGGGCAGTGCCACCATGTAGGGGCGGTTCAACCGTTTTAATGATTCAATCGCTTTAGGATGGTCTTGCCGTGCTGGGCCACCCACCAGAGCAAAACCCGTCAGCGACACAACGGCATCTACCAAAGCAGTTGGTGTCTTAGCCGTTGGAAGGACGCTATCGCGTCCCGCTTCGCTAACATAGAAATAAGCATCCACTGGCTTCGAGAAATCTAATCCACCCGCAAACACAGGAATGACACGAGCACCCATTGCCTCAAATTCCTGCACAATTGCCACATAGTGAGCATCATCACCTGTAACGAGGTGAGTGCGTTGCAGTACCAAGCCAATCGAGGGTGCTAAGGGGTCTTTTAAGTCAGAGGAGATATCCTTACGGCTGCTGTACCAGTTCAGGTATTCCTTGACATCTTCAAACATCGAAGGTGCTAGAGGATGCCAGATTCCCATGTCTGGGTAAACCACTGGGTCTTTAAAACTCAGATGACGCCCTTTCATGGCATACTTATCAGCCAGCATCAGCAGGAAGTTCTCCAGATTATCGGAGGAACCCCCCAGCCAATACTGGAAGCTAAGCATGAAGTTCCGGGCATCCTGAGCTTTGTCCATCGGTAGGTACTTCAGGACTTTGGGCAGGGTTTGCAATAGCTTCAGCATCCCGTCTTGGAAGGAGGAACCGGATTTCTCCTTCCGCTTCCGCATGAATTGCGCGATCGCACTCTTGGATTGACCCAATTGCGCCATCGAGAAGCTACCCAATTTGTTCAGGCGCATTACCTGAGGCATAGAGGGGAAAACTATCGCAGCGTCTAAGCGATCGCGATGCGGTTCCACTGCCGCCACGACCTTCTCTGCTAGGTCTTCAATAAAGACGAGCGAAGCGATAAAGATATTGGATCGGGCAACATCCTGCTTAAAATCCTCGTAGTTCTCAGGGTCGCGGAGTTCCTCGATCAAGTAGCCACTGATTTCAATGGCTAAATCGGGTTGATTTTTATTAATCGAGTGTACAGCCGCTGATAATGCACTCTGATACTGTGGCTCTAGCACGACATAGACCACCTTAAGCAACTGGCGACCCTTGAGGTTGTCCGGTGTAATGTGTCGGATGGTGGACTTGACGTGGGTGAACATGCGGTAAGGCTCCTTATGATGCGCGTTCTCTTCTCATCGTTGAGTGTCGAGGAGGAATTTATAAGTTTTAGGTGATGAAACCAGAATTCCAAATAGTGTAAATATATAAGAATCCAATTCACTCCTTCATCACTTATCACTCATTAATTAGCAGTTTCACTCCTCGTAACTCAGTTAGTGTTTCGGCAACATAAGTTTTTCTATCAAAAAACGCTTACCTAATGAGCGTTTGAGCCTCTATCTGACACAATTCGATAGGATT
>JAIUYC010000299.1 GCA_020216575.1 Coleofasciculus sp. S288
TTAAGCGATCAACAGATGCCTAGCATTGATATCACGGAAGATGAATCATCTCCTACTGATTCAAACACCAATCAGCTATCTCCTACAAATCCTAGTCTAGAAAATCCTCAAATGACTAATCCAGCCCTGCGGAACGATAATATTAGAATGGATGACCGATACTCTACTAATTCAGAACGTCTCAGTCCAGGAAGCTGGCTATGTTTAAATAATCCAAATCCTCAATGTGATTCCTAAACATTGTAGAGACGTTCCAGTGGAACGTCTCTACGGTCTGGTGGGGTATGAAATCCGGATAAGAGGCGATCGCAAATGCTATCCTACACCTACCAGCAGAGTTCTGTCGCGCTAACGCTGGAAGCATCGAGCATGTTCTTAAGTTTTTTGCTGGAACGATTTACGATAGTGAAAGTCCGGCGATACGCATCAGCAATACATGGCAGTTTATCAAGTTCGGCTGGTGAATCCAGCACTTAATCTCGATCGCACTATCTCAGTCCCCGATGATCAGTACATCCTCGATATCGCAGAGGAAACGGGTATTCGCTTACCTGTTGGATGCCGGGAAGGAACATGTTCTTCCTGCATCGCCAAACTCGTGAGTGGTGAAGTCGATCAAAGTGAACAAAAGTTCTTGCAACCGTCAGAAATAGCAGTTGGATACACTGTTACTTGCGTCGCTTACCCTCTTTCTGATTGCATTCTGGAAACTCACCAAGAACAAGTCCTGTACAAATCGTCTCTTTACTTTAAGCCTAAAACCGCTCAAACTGAAGAAGTTACAGGAGATAAATCGTGAGTAGTCTGGGCAAAAAGAGATTGGACGCAACATTAGCGATCGCAGGTTATGCGCTCAGTGGGGGTGCGGTTTCGGCTGTTCCAACTCCCTCTATAGAAATTCCTAAACAAATTGTTGTGACTGCCTCCGATATCGCCATGTACACCACAATCTGGAAGATCTATTTTGAGGAAGATTTATCCCGCAAGGGAGTTCTAGAAATGTTGGTAGAATTGGGTTTAGTCACCATTGCCGCCGCCGGAACAGCTTACATTGTAGCCAGAGGCAGTGCAGCCATATTGCATGAGGTTACAGATTGGTTTGGGCCTGCTGGTTGGGGTGTCTCGGCTGCGATTGCGGGTTCGTTGACGGGTTTATTTGGTACTGCCTGGGCAATGTATTGCGATCGCCTTTACTCTGAAAAACAACCTCAATCTGCAACCTCGTGAACTTTTAAACAGAACATGGTCTTGATGAAGTGGCGGACGACGTTCACCAGGTCGTTCGGGAATGGATTGTTGAGCAGCTGAAACCGTTGGTGAACTTGCCTTAGCGACAGATCGTGTTTATTCGGGATTGCTGCTGGTAATGCGAAAGATTTTGTCCTTTTCTGGGGGGCAGTTTCCCCGTCCGTCACAGTTGCTGGTTGTGACATACAGCTCACCCTCTGGACTCATAATCACGTCCCTCAGCCGTCCTAAACCTTGGGGTGGCTCGCCCTGTAAATATACCTCATGACTCAGAACTTGATAGGGGGATTGGGGATCGAAAGTAACGCGATGCAGGTGTTTGGCACCCAAGACACCGAGGAGTAGGCTACCCCGCCACTCTGGGATGGCGTCCCCAGTGTACATTTCGGCTCCACCTGGAGGCACAGCTTGATTCCAGGTGAGCGATGGAGACACCATCCCTTGTTGTTTTTGGCAACCGTAGATGGTAGGCCAACCGAGGTTAGCGCCTGGACTGGCTACGCTGACTTCATCATGTCCTGTTCTGCCCAGTTCGCCACTAGGACCGTGGTCAGTTACCCATAGCGTCGAAGCGTTAAACCAGCCAAAGCCCTGAGTGTTGCGAACACCCGTAATGAATGCGGGGTTGCCTGGAAACGGGTTATCGTCTGGAACCTGTCCATCGGGTGTCAGGCGCAGAATCTTACCTGCAAGACTGTTGACATTTTGAGCTGCCTGTGGTTCTCCGGCATCGCCAGTGCCGATGTAGAGCATCCCATCGGGACCGAAGCGCAAACGACCGCCATTGTGGAAGCGTGCGACCGGGATATTATCCAGAATGATTGTGTCGGGCGAGGCGTTCTGTCCATCTGGTGATAGCTGCCACCGCTCGACTCGATTGACAGGTGACCCGTTTCGGTCTGCGGTGTAGTACAGGTAGAACAGTCGATTTTCAGCAAAATTGGGATGAGGAGTAATGCCCAGTAACCCTCCTTCTCCCCGCTCTGTCACGGGAACAGTAGCGACAGGCTGGCTCTGGAGTTGCCCATTCCGAACGAGCCGAATTCGTCCCGCTCGTTCGGTCACCAGCATATCTCCTTGGGAAAGAAAGAGAATCCCCCAAGGAACCTCCAGCCCTGTCACGACTTGTTCAGCTTGTACGGCTACCTGTCCCTGAGAACCATAGCCATTTTCAACCAATGTACAAGAGCGATCGCTAGAATCCGTCGCTTTCGTTGGGGTTCTGGCTTGACTGGAATTGTCCGGTGTCGCTGATGTGGGAGTGTCTAGATTGCTGGTGCGATCGCGTTCGGGGGATAGGGCGGTACAGGAAGCTAGCCCCATCAATCCCACAGCAACCATTAGCCGTCCTGCAAGGGGTTTTACTTGCTTCATCTTTCTACCCTTCAACGTCAATTACCAGTGACCAGTAATTTACTAATAATGCGACAGGGAGTAGGAGTCCCCTACCTCTAGAGGTAGAAGGTCAGGACTTACGCAAATTTCCTGTTGAACTACCTTTGAAAGCAATCGACTATATTGGGGGCGTCAACGGGATGATGACATCAGGAGAACTACAGTGACCCCAGAAGCAGAGGATATTCAGAACAAGAAGGAAGTCATTTCCTATGCGGCACTGCCTCGTGAACAGCAAAGGCAGCGGCTAACAGAACTAGCAACGGTGTTTTTGCGCCTAGGCATGATCGCCTTTGGGGGTCCGGCTGCTCACATTGCCATGATGGATGAGGAGGTGGTAAAGCGGCATCAATGGATGAGCCGGGAGAGTCTATTGGATTTGATTGGAGTCACGAACCTGCTTCCTGGTCCCAACTCCACCGAATTGGCGATTCACATTGGTTATGAACGAGCCGGATGGCGTGGCTTGTTCATTGCCGGAAGCTGCTTTATTCTGCCTGCGATGCTGATCGTCTGGATACTGGCAGCACTTTACGATCGCTACCAAACAGTTCCTCAACTCCAATGGCTGCTGTATGGGATTAAACCCGTCATCATTGCGATCGTGCTTCAGGCACTCTGGAAGCTGGGCAGAAAAGCTGCTAAAGATGTTCCAACCACGATTGTAGGGGTTGCGGCGGTCGCAGCTTACTTTGCTGGATTGAACGAAATTTTGCTGCTGTTGTTGCTGGGAATTGTGGTGATGCTGGTGAAAAACTGGCAACGCAGAGGCACCACCACTGGAGCATTTTTACTCCCATTTTCAGGCGTTTTTGCACAAGTAGGAGGGGCGACGGCCGCTGTTACCTCAATTAGCTGGGTGAGTGTATTTCTGTTCTTCCTCAAGATTGGCTGTGTTCTCTACGGCAGCGGGTATGTGTTGTTGGCATTTCTGCAACGGGATTTGGTTGAGCGCAATCAATGGCTCACGTCTGAGCAACTTCTAGATGCCGTGGCGATCGGTCAATTTACACCAGGTCCAGTTTTCACCACTGCAACATTTGTCGGCTACTTGCTGGCGGGAAATGCAGGGGCGATCGCTGGGACAATTGGCATTTTTCTGCCCGCTTTTATATTAGTGTGGATCGTCAATCCTTGGGTGCCAAAATTGCGGCGATCTCCTTGGGCAGGTGGATTTCTAGATGGCGTTAATGCCGCTTCCTTAGGATTAATGGCAGGAGTCACCTATACATTGGGGCAAACCGCACTGGTGGATTGGTTAACCGTTGTTGTGGTAATTTTGAGTGCGATCGCGGTGTTTCGATTCAAAATCAATTCTGCTTGGTTAGTGCCGGCAGGAGGAGCGATCGGATTTGCCTCACACTTATTAGGATTTCTAGATTGAGGAAACCAGAAAGACACGGCGAAGCATTCCCTATACCCTATACCTTTTGACCTGAGTCAGCAGCAACTTCACTTTTACTATGCCCTATGACGTATGCCCTAAAACTAGCAACTCTGTGCCTCACTAGATTGAGAACCGCTATATTACCCATTACTCATTACCAAATCTGCAATCACAGGCAGATGGTCTGAACCAACATTCCGACCGATTTTTATCTTCGACACTTTAATTTCCGGGCTAATTAGAACTTGGTCGATAGGAATCAACATCAATGGCGCTATGATATTCGGAACTCTTGAAACTGAAGATTTTGCTGGCCATGATGGAAGAATGCCAAAGCCTTGGCGAGCATTACTCAGTCCCGTGTCGCTGACAAATTTCTTATAATACGGCGACCACATCGTTATATTCAAATCTCCCACAACCAAAACAGGAGTTTTCAATTGGCTTACATACTCGCCAATTTCCTCAAGCTGTTTGTTCCGGGATTGAAAATAATTGGGTTTAAAAGGTGGTAACGGATGAGCGGCAATTAGAGAAATCACTTGTCCGTTGAGGTTTAAATTCGCCAAGATACCCGGTTTGGTGGTAGTACCAAAATAATCAATTGCTACATTTCTCAGTGGAAATTTACTGTATACAGTAACGCCGATTTTGGGTCGGGATGGATTCAACCATTCTGTAGAATAGGGAAGAATCTCCTTGAGAGAGTTTAACTGTTTCCTCCAGGCATCATTAACTTCATCGAATACAGCCACGTCTGGGTTTTCTTCTCGGACGAGGGATATAACTTTTGAATAGCTTTCATTTCGGTCGTTTACATTTGAGAGAAAAACACGTATTTTCCCTGATGGTTCGCTTACTGCCCATGCCTGAGGAATATACCAAGGAATAATTTCAACGAGGAGAAGAGAAACACAAAATAAACTTGCGATTATAAAATGTTTTTTGCGAGTCAGTAAAAGTAAGCCAAACAACAAGAGGCTAATTGCTAAATATTGTACTCTGAAGTGGGAAAGCATTTCTAAAAGTCTAATCCAGCCTACATAGCTACTTAGAGAAAGCAGAGTCGTCACAACAATTCCTAGTAACAAGCAGTAAGCTATTAAGTTGTTGCGTGATTTTAGCAGATTATTTTTATTCGTTAAACGCATAAAGTGTTAGATGTGTCATACCCAATCCGCTATGATTGAACGAACCACCCCAGGTACAGAGTTCACAGAGGGGAGGGAATTAAAAGATAAAATTTGAATGGCTTAGTCCTTGCTGCTAATACGCTCAACTAAGCCATCGAGTTCTTGTTGCATCTGAGTGCGGACTCGTTCGTAGCAGGCGTCCACATAATCGCGATCGCTAGCGGCTTCCCTACCATAGTACTCGAACACAATCGGCGCACAGACACGGGTATGCATCTGCACGGGGAGGGGAATATTGGGCAGAGGACCAAGTGCTAGTCCCCAAGGCAACCCCAAATAAATTGGAAACACCCCAATATCCGCGTCTAACAACTGGGGGAAGCCCCATTCTTGGAGTTGTCGCATCTGCTGGTGGAAATCCGCCAGAACAATCAAGGTATCGTGAGCACCGTAAGAAATAATTGGCACAATTGGCACTTCTTCCCGCAGTGCCAGTTTGATGAATCCCTTACGCCCTGCAAAGTAAATTTTGTGGCGCAGGCTGTGGGGACGGAACATATCTTCGGCCCCTCCAGGATAGACGAGTACGGCAGCATCTCGCTGAAGCGCAGCGATCGCCATTTTGGGGTGAGCGAGGATCGCCCCGAATTGAGCAGCTGTCTTAGGGAAAGGTGTAAACTTCCAAGCCAAGCGGTGCATCAGGGCATAAGTTACGCGATCGTAGCCAAACCTG
>JAIUYC010000300.1 GCA_020216575.1 Coleofasciculus sp. S288
CGTGCGATCGCCAAAGCGCACGTAAGCTCTCATATCAGCGCCAGGGGTTCCCCCAACACTCTCCCAGATGCGCTTCTGCACACTAAAGCCGAAGCGACCATTGCTGTATTTTACCCAGAGAGTGTTAATTGTGCGGAGGTCTGTACAAGGAAACTTTTCGATGTCTTCGACTTCCATCCAGCGTGAGTGTTCTCGTCCCGTTACCTTGCACATCACTGAGTCAGTTTCCTCATCCGCTTCCTTCCACTTTCCTTGTGCCAGTAAATCTCGAAGCTTAGTGTAGTCTACACCCCGTTCAGAACTGAGGTCATCAGTCTCAGATGGTGGTTTGGATGGAGTTGTGGGAGTAGATTGCTGTTGTTGTCGCTGTCTCTGTGCTTCATCTCGGTATAGTCTTTGGGCTTCCTGTTGCTGCTGATATTCCGCTTCTTTATCAGCAGTAATCTGTTCTTGAATCGGTGCTACATCTTTACCTCTAGGATTGGGAACTTGTGTTTTCGGCGGTAAATTGTTTTGACGAGTATCAATCAATTGACCTTTTTCCCAGATTATAGGGGTCAAATATTCGGGACTACGTTCTAGTTCTAGTCGAATAGCATTACAGCCAAGTTTATAAGCAAATTTAAATGGTCTTCCAGCACCCAGAGCCGCGTAGAAACCTACTGAAAACTTAATTGCGGCATTGTCGCCAATTGCCTTGCTCATGCCAATTACATAATCAATATGTTGTGCAATGGCTTCGGCTTGGAATTTTGAGTAACAAGCATTGAGAACAACACACTCAACCTGCTCGGAAAACAACTCGAAAAGTTCAGCCAGTGCGTCAGAGTCTACTAACTTTTCTTGACCAATCGCATCTTCAAATACTAAGCCGTCTTGTCCTGCTCCGTGTCCGCTGAAGTGAACAATGTGCGGATCGAAGTCCAACATAGCCTGTTGTATATCTATTGGACGGACTGCACCTGCTGAACTTATGGGAATCTTGCCATATCCGGCTAGACGCAACCGTTCCTTGATTTCGCGCTCTTCTTCTTGCAGGCGAAGATTCTGTGTACCTTTAGGATTAGCTGCCAGCAGTAGAATTGATTTGAGTGAAGTGCGATCGCTCATTCCAGAGAATCTTGATAGTTGTTACTAAGTACTTGGCTCTCTCACTTGGGTTCCGTTCGCTTGAACGTAAGTTTAATCGCGCCTTTGCTTGCAGCTTTCCCCCCAGTCCCCATTAGCTTGATTTCACCTTCGCCGCTAATTTCTACTGAGAGCTCAATTTCATCCAACTGCATTCCAGCATTGTTCTTTTGAGCTTCCTGTTCAGCTTGGTGGAATATCCGACTCACTGACTTCAGGAAACGAGACATCTTTTGCTCTAGTGCAGGAACAGAAACCTTGACTCCCTTCTCTTGTGCAATTTCGCGATAACTTCTGTGCGGTTCAGAACCTTGAGAAGCATCATCCGTAACAATCCAAATTGTCTCTACGTTGGATTCGTCAGCCATCCTAGCCCCTTAAGAATTTCTGGGTATACGCTATGCTAATTCAATTTACGTTTTTCTCTCAGCCAGCTCAGGTAAAAAAATTAAACGCATCTATCTCAAGTATAAAGTTGGAGAATCCTTGAGTTCAGGAGTGAGGTTGGCGGTTGAAACCGCAGCTACACGAACAAAACCCGCCTGCGCGGGTTACTAAACTCTTGATTTTGGGTTAGTCCGCGTGGTGCACTACGCGCAGCGCTTTGCGTAGCATGGTACGTAGTAGCATAGCGCGATAGGCGGACTTAGTTTGTATAGCTTGCGTTAGCGTAGCGGAACGCGATAGCGTTCATTAGACCTCTTGCAAAAGTCGAAATTACCCCCCTTAATCCCCCCTTATCAAGGGGGGAAAAACTTGAAATCTTGCTCCCTCCCCTTGCTAAGGGGAGGGCTGGGGAGGGGTCATTCATGGATTTTTGCAAGAGGTCTATTCTATTCGCTAGGGCTTAAGTTGACACCAATAGATGCGATCGCTCTTGATTGTTAAACCAGCGTGACTATCTTTCGCTGAACTCTGCTTCTGGCAAGTCAGCAAACGCCTCGCCAACTGTTACATAGGGGGTGAGACTGAATAGTTCTAGTTCAGTACTATGAGTAGGCATCGGTAAGTTAATGCTTCCAACGTCCTTTCGGCATCCGAGAAAGAACAATCGACGGCGTAATTGAGGAACACCGAAATCAGCAGCGAGAAGTAAACCAACAGAAACGTTGTAGCCCAAATTCTTCATATTCTCTAAAATCTGCTGATAGAGGCTCCCTCCTCCAATACCCTTCAGATTAGATACATTTTCCATTACAAAAAAGGGTGGGTTCAAACACTCCACAAAGCGCAAAAACTCAAATATCATCGACCCCCGACAATCTTTCAAACCCTTCTGCTTGCCCGCCTGACTAAACGCTTGGCAAGGTGGTCCTCCGAAAACAAGATCTGGCGCATCAACTTCACCTGATGTGTCCTGCCATAAACCTAATGGGTCTTTTATAGAGGAAATATCTTTTTCAAGAACGCAGACAGGCTTCCGAAAAAAACCGCGCAATGTTGCACAGGCATCAGACCAACAATCGAGAGCTATCCGAGTTTCTATGCGACCTGTATAGTCAGCCCCAATATCCATGCCTCCTGCGCCGCTAAATAAGCTGAAGGCTTTAAGAGAACGATTCTCAAATCCAAGAGACTGTGCCGTACTCACCACCTGTTCAAATACAGCCTTTGCAAGTGGCACAGGCACGGCATTACCGACCTGAAGCTGTGTACTTGTTAGCGTCCCCTCAAATTTCAAGCGATCGGGAAAACCCTGTAAACGAGCCGCCTCTCGCACTGTAATAAATCGATTTTCATAGGGGTGGACAAATTTATTGAAGATGTATCCTGTAACAGTTAGCGAGGGCTGATTAGGGTCAAGGCGAATCATTCTCAGGTTGGGTCCGCCCTGTCGATTTGGGTCGTGCTTCACATAGAATCTAAAGCTATCGTGCCAAAGCTCCTCTGGTAAATCTTGCATTTTTTGCCCAATCTTTAGGGCATCAATGCGTTTTTGTACATCAGCTCCAACACGTCTAGCGATATGATTTGCAACAACTTTAGATGTATTATTAGAATTGGAAGTTACGTTCAATCCATTCATCTCTCACATAGCTATGGCTGAAAGTGATAATCCCATCAAAAAGATTATAGATATCTTGGTCAGGTGGTAAGTCAGCCGCTTTCTGAGCTTTCCCTGTTTCATCTAGCGTCCAAACAATGTCTTGAATCTCAAGCAAGTAATCATTATAGTGGCGAACAGCGTGGATATTGGAAAGCAAAGCCGTTTTTACTTTAAATTGTCGCTGTCTTGGCTTGCCCGCCGCAGCAATCTTTAAGACTTGGTAAATGCCCTTCTTAATGTCATCAGTTCTATCCATTCCCACACTAGATTTACTGTCAGAAACAGATTCGTAGCCCTTTTCGCTTGTTCTAATAGGCCAATCTAAGGGTCTAGGAATAGGTTGTCCACAGGCGTTCGTTAGCCAGTAAACGGGTTCGGGTAACGTTTCTCTTCTCCTGGCAGTTTTGTTATACGCCGAATAGGCAACAGTCCAAAATTGGAAATAACAATTAAACAGTTGGTTATCATTGCCAAATACTCTGCCAATTTGGTCATATGCCCATGTTGAAGAATCACTGCTTCCTCTCACTCCTAACGAAATAAGCTGGTATTCCCAGGCTGTGTCTTGTAGCTTGGGAAGAAGAATATGTAAGTTAGATGATGCAAGAAATGAATTATCCGCAACGGAGTGCTTACAGGGAACTGGTTCTCCCTCGTCTCCAAGCTCCGTTTGTACTTCTACGGGAACTGCTAACGGCAGTGTTGTAAGGGGAGCAGCTTTCACTTCTGCAAGTAAGACTACTCATATCTTGCACCAGCGCCAAAAACCGGGTTTCTTGCGATTGTTGCAACCTGAAAACCTTGATTCTTCGTTGAGAAACCCGGTTTTTCAGGTCTTGTTGAGAATGGTGCAAGATGTGAGACTACGCTCTCAGTTTCATCATGAATTATTACGTCAACAGGTTCAGCTCCCCTATAGATTTTTAGATTTCGGGAATTCCTTTTAAACAAGTGTTTGAGAAATACACAGAGCAAACGGCTCGTTGTTTTACCAATTGTTCCTGATGGAAGCTTGTTAGCTCTATGAAAGAAAAAGTGACCTCTGAGTACACATCTGGCGCAGGTATTTGTATAAGGGTAAACTAGAAGAGGATAATCATTCTCTGGACAATATAGCCATCCCTTATTAGTTAATTTTGTATAGTATTCAGCAGCTACAACGAGGTCAAAAGCGGCGGCGAGTGAAAGACCAATAAAAGTAGAAGTCAGTCTTGCATTTTCAATCGCTTGTTCAATTAGGATTTCGACTAATGCTTCTTCATGAGAGTAGACTTCGAGAGCTTTCACTCTTCCTAAAAGGTTTACTATCCAATCAACGTTAACTGCCTCTGATTGATCGCTGTCACCAGTATTCAACAAATCACTCCCTTTCATGCTCTATCTAGAACAATAGCCAATCGGACGGTACTGATGTCGGTAACTATCCTGCTGAGTCCTTCTACCCTGGTGACACCTATGTGGACTGGATAGCGATCGACGGCTACAACTGGGGTACGAGTCAGACTTGGTCGAGTTGGCAACCCCCCGATCAAACCTTCGGACCTATGATTACACGCCTGCAAGCGATAACGACCAAACCGCTTGCGATTACTGAGTTAGGGACTACCACGACTACAAGCTCTGGCACCAACTTGGCAGCGAAGTCGCAGTGGCTCACTGACGCCTTCAACTACGCGCTTACCAAGAATATCAAGATGATTCTCTGGTTTAATCAGGACAAAGAAACTGACTGGGCAGCTTTTGGCGGCGCACAGGGCGATACCTCTTTCACGTACAACTTACAGACCTTCAAAACTTACGCTGCCTACAAAACAGCGATTAGTTCTAACAGCTTCGTCTCATCGAATACGACGAACCCCCGCCTCCTAACAGACAACCAGTTTGCTGAGCAGTAGCTGGGGTAACAAGGGGGTGTGGTCATAAGTAGTTGGTTGAGACTCACACGGAGACGCTCCTGACAGGGGGACGCGGAGAAATTGTCTGCACATCACCAACGGGTTTTGACTGCACCCTAACGAGGACACTATTCTTCATGGGGAGAGCTAAAGGTGTATCGATAACACTCTCCTCACCCTTCTAGGATTGGCTTGGGAATAATACCAAATCCACTTCTGTAACCTCTTTTATCTCTTTGAGAGTCGCAGTGTTTCTACTGCCAATATTCAACTATATAGCTTTTACGATCCGGGCGAGAGTTGTTACGACCAAGGAAGCATTGCGCTGTATGTCTTTTAGCCAGTACCAAAGCATCTTTTGCATCTGCTTCGTTATCCAGTATTAGCATCCGAGAGCGACCATCGGTTAACAACCAACCGCTAGTCCCCTCATCCACAATCTGAAGATTAGCTGAGTTATAGGGGATGCAGTCCTCTTGCACGATAGTAGTCGTTAAACCTGAATTCCCTGTCCAATATTCCACTATGTAGTCTTTGCGATTTGGGCGAGAGTTATTACGACCGAGGAAACAGTGTGCTGCATGTCGTTTAGCCAGTGACAGAGCATCCTTCGCATCCGCCTCATTATCCAATATCAGCATCCGAGAGCGATCATCGGTCAACAGCCAGCCGCTAGCCCCCTCATTGACAATTTGAAGGTTAGCTGGGTTATAGGGTAAGCAATCCTGTTGCAGGATGGCCGTGGTTGGTTCGGGTGTAGGGTCTTTGGTTGGTTCGAGTGTAGGGTCTTTGGTTGGTTCGAGTGTAGGGTCTTTGGTTGGTTC
>JAIUYC010000301.1 GCA_020216575.1 Coleofasciculus sp. S288
GATGTGATTATCCGGGACTTCTTTTACAGATTCCCTGTCGGTGATAACTTCCAAGTTGTGGTGGGACCGCGAATTAACTGGTATCGCTTCTTTGATAACAATGCTTACACTTTTATCCTGACAGGGGCAAATACCTTTAACTCTAACAGCAGTACTCTACTCAACACAATTGACCGTGGTTCTGGAGTAGTTGTCCTGTGGGATATCGGTGATAAATTTGATCTGCATCTTGGCTATATGGGTGAGAATGATGAATTCCTACCCAGTCAATTTGGATTTAATTCATCCTCTAACCCCGAGAAAGGTCTCTTTAGTCCAACTTACACTGCGTCGGCTGAGTTGACCTTCACGCCTACTGATGCAATTAATCTCAGGTTTATCTACAACTATTCCAAAATTGACCCTACGGTTCCTGTTTTTACTCAACAGCCTGATGGAACGTTTGTTCAAACGGGACTCGGAGTTGGAGGTGCCGTTGGTGAGCCGATTTATGGGGTACTCGATGATGGTTTTGGGGGTGGACTCCGGTATGCGTCGTCTCACACGTTTGGGCTTAATTTTGATTGGCGAATTGCATCAGGCTTTGGCATCTTCGGACGCTATACTTACTCAACTACGACTGCAAAGGCCAGACGAGGCGATCGCTCGGATGGAGATGTCGATGCTCAGGCGTTCCAAGTTGGGCTTGCCTTCCCGGATCTAGTTAAGGAGGGCGCACTGGCAACCCTATCGTTTGGGATACCCTTTGATGTCTTAGAGGGGCGTCGGTTCCTGGCATCTGGCGGTGGTAATGGCGGAACTCAATTCGACATTGAGGCGAGTTACTACTATCCATTGACGGATAACATTGCACTTGTCCCAGCGTTTTATCTGATTGGAAATCCGAACAACTTCGATGACAACCCCACCATTTATGTGGGTAACTTACGCGCTCAATTTAGTTTCTAATACGTGGTTGAATAGAGCAGTATTCTAGAAACGCTACTAGATAGATTAGTGGCTAGTAGTTTTTTCTACTAGCCACTAACGGCTTCACTTGATTTTGGATTAACCCTCCCCTGAAAGGATTCATCTCATACTTTCGGTAAATTGCTAACATATTGCCGACGATGGTGGGCTTCGCGACTGTCACTAATGTCTAAGCGAACTTCCTTCATTGACCATCCACGCCGCAATCTCTTTGTGTAGGTTTTGAGTCCGCTCGGATCGACATCGCGACCCAAGATTTCTTGGTATATCAGTCTAATTATGTTTTTCGCTTCATGGCTGCCCGCCAAGTCGTCCCTAACCCACTCTAGAGATTTGCCTTTTTGTACCTTTTCGCTATAGGTTTCGAGTCCACTGCTATCAACCTCACGGTTTAGCACTTCTCGATAAAGCTGGTTGATTTCGTTATGCAAATTGTTTTTGTACCACCAGCGATCCCCAGAATCGCGGGTGTTGTAGCGATCGCGCCATGCATTATCCTCATTCCAGCAGTGTAGGAGCGCATCAGCGAACCAGCAGCGAATTTGAGCTTGGGCCGGAGATATAACTACCAGAGGGATTAGGAGGGCAGTAATTGCTGAAATCCTAAATCTCATGTCTATTAACCAATGCGTTTGAGTGACTTACCATTAGTCTGCCACACTCACTTTGATGTAGGAGAAGGAGGAGATGTGGAGCTTTCTAACAAAACTCTCAGGTTTCCGTATCTGCATGTGATTTCCCTTCAAGGGCAACTTTCAACGAACTCAAAGATTATTTACATTCTTCAAAAATGCAGTAGCGAAGTGGGACATTAACCCTTCGCATTGCTGAACCGCTTGTTAACCTCTCGTCGTGTACCGACAGAAATAGTATGTTCAGCAAATTGTTCGTTATACTAACATTCAGCTAAACATACTAAATTTTAAAACACAGACGTGCCTCTACAGTGGCACGGCGATGCTTAACGAAAACCAATGCTCACTAAACAAGTAACCCCAGAGCAATGTGCAGCCCAAGTTATGGAGGTGGTGCCAAAAGTAATTCGCTTTATGCGGGCAGAGGCTCGACGACAACAACAACCATTTCTGTCCTTGTCTCAGCTTCGAGTCTTGGCGTTTCTCGATCGCTCTCCCCAAGCCTCCTTATCTGATGTAGCCGATTACCTAGATGTCAGCCGCTCGACGATGTCTGCGATGGTTGAACGCCTGGTTCAGCGAGGACTTGTAGACCGAACTGAAGACCCCCAAGAGCGCCGCCGCGTTATCCTTACCCTGACAACAACAGGAACCGAGTATCTTCACCAAGTCAACGAAGTCATACGCTCCCAAGTCGCTGGCGTACTGGCTAATCTTTCAGATGCTCAACTGTGCCAAGTCATGGAAGGGATAGCTTTACTGGGAGAGGCGTTTAAGACTATCAAAACCTTATAGGTCTGGGAGAACATGATATGACGGCGATCGTGGAAACGCAAGAACTGACGCGGCGCTTTGATAAAGCAAAGGCTGTGGATGCCCTCAACCTCTATGTGGAACCCGGTGAAGTATTTGGGCTACTCGGTCCCAACGGTGCTGGGAAGAGTACAACGATTAAAATGCTGACGACCTTACTACCGCCAACATCAGGTCATGCAAGAGTGGCACAGTTTGACATTGTCCGCCATCCTGCTAAGGTGCGACGGATAATTGGCTACGTTCCCCAAGCCCTCTCCGTTGACAGTACGTTGACGGGTTATGAGAACTTGTTAATCGTTGCCAAGCTTTACGATATCCCTCGTGCTGAGCGTGTGGTTCGCGTGCGTGGGGCGTTGGCTTACGTGGGTTTAGAGACTGTTGCAGACAACCTCGTGCGGAGTTACTCCGGCGGCATGATTCGGCGATTAGAGATTGCTCAAGCCTTAGTCCATCGCCCCCGCGTTTTGTTCTTGGACGAACCCACAGTTGGACTCGATCCGGTAGCGCGGAAGGCGGTGTGGGAGTTAGTAAAGCAACTGTGTGCCGATTACGGGACAACAGTGTTTTTAACAACTCACTTTATGGAAGAGGCAGATATCCTTTGCGATCGCATTGCCATTATGCACTTCGGTCGAGTCGTCGCAACGGGAACTCCTACCGAACTCAAAACCTCGCTCAACAAACGCAGTGCAACCCTCGACGACGTGTTTATTCACTACACCGGCGATTACTTAACATCGGGAGGCAATTACCGTGACATCTCCACAACACGGCGCACGGCTCAACGACTGGGCTAATCCAGCGTCTAGCGTCATCGAGTTTATCTACAAAACCTTTGTCGTCACCGAACTAGAAGTACGAAAACTCCGCCACAATCCGACTCAACTGCTGACACGGGCGGTGCAGCCTGTTTTGTGGCTGGTCGTGTTTGGGCAGGTATTTACAAGCATTCGCGCCATTCCCACTGGAGGATTGCCCTATCTGGATTTCATGGCACCCGGTATTCTGGCGCAAAGCATCTTGTTTATGGCCATCTTTAGCGGTCTTTCCATCATCTGGGAGCGCGACTTAGGGATTTTGCACAAATTGTTAGTTAGCCCTACCCCTCGCGTTACCTTAGTACTCGGCAAAGCCCTCGCTGCCGGAATCCGCAGCCTGTCCCAGGCAATTATTGTTTACGCCGTCGCTTTCCCTCTGAGAATACAGCTAGACCTGAGCTTTCTAGCACTGGTGGGAGTGGTCGTTACGGTGCTTTTAACAGCCGCACTTTTTTCCAACCTCTCTCTGCTTGTGGCTTGCTTGATCAAGACTCAAGAGGGGTTTATGGGTATTGGTCAGCTATTAACGATGCCCTTGTTCTTTGCGAGCAATGCTATCTATCCGCTTGCTCTGATGCCGTCTTGGTTGCAGGTTATCTCATCCCTTAATCCCCTTACTTACGCTGTAGATGCCTTGCGGAGTTTGATGCTCGTGGGTGAAGCCAGTACCTATTGGTTGGGATTAGACTTCGGTATTCTCCTGGGGGTGACGGCTGTACTGGCGGTTGTTTGCGGTCGGCTCTATCCAAATCTGGTAACGTAACGCCATAAGAAGACGGGGTGATCAATAAAGCGATCGCTTTTATGGATGAGATTATCTCAATAAACGGCGAGAAAACCCGTTGCAACGATGAAAAATGCCTCGATTTATGCCAATGTTTATCTATCAAAAAGCTGATGTTAAAATTTGTATAGTTAAATTATTATTAAAAGTAAGCATGGGATGTCATACCCGTTTGGAGCGATAAAAGTTTTCGTGTTTTTTTTAAGTTAGTGCCGTTTGCCTCAAGCTGTGATAGGTGAGGCTTTTGTAGATTTTGGCACTTACTTAGCTAGTGGGTGCAACATTTTTTCAAAACCACAAAGATGAAAAATTTTTCATGAAAGCTTCATCGACAATTCACAGGAGTTATTGAAATTATAAGGAGGGAACAAGAACACACCTGACGTTAAGGCGTTCAATCCAGTTTCGCTTCATTTCCAGATTAGGATATCAGCTCGATAATTCCCTGATTGGAAGCCAAAGCATGCATCCCAACCCTCTATCTGCTCATCTCGCTACTGTTCAAGCTCGTATAGATAAACAATTGACTCAAGTGTTACAAGCCACTGCCCCACACTCAGGAAGAAAGTCTAAGGAGGGAAAACACAAGCACAAGTTGTCCCTTGTTCTACTGATTTGCGTAATTTTACCCTTGCCTTTTTTGACAGGGTGTGCATTACCAAAAACGGAAGCGGAAGCTCAGTCAACGCCTCCCGGAGGGCAACAGGGGGGAGGTATTACGTCGGTGGATGTAGCGATCGCACGTACTGGGGTAATTCAGGAACCTAAGCCTATTCCAGGCAGGACTAAACCCGTGCGAGAAGTCTCACTCCGCGCCCAAGTCGAAGGCAGGCTGCTAGATCTTCAGGTGGATGTAGGCGATCACGTCAGCCAAGGTCAAATCTTGGCACGATTGGATGACTCCCTGTTAGTAACCGCCGTAAGTCAGGCACAATCAGAATTAACGGCGTTGCAATCTGAAGTTGCTCGCGCCCAAACCCAAGTGAGTAACGCTCGTGCTCAAGCCGAACAAGCTCGCGCCGAACTAAGCCAAGCTAAAACAGACGCCGCCCGCAGGCAAACATTAGTGCGTCAGGGAGCAATTTCCAAGCAAGAAGCTGAATTGGCTCAAACAGCAGCTCGAACTGCCGAACAAACGTTGCAGGCTGCACTGGCACAAATTGACACGGAACAGCAAGCCGTAGCTGCTGCGCGAGGCAGGGTAGAGGCACAACGAGCCACTGTTGCTCAAGCTAAGGAGCGTCAATCTTACGCGCTGTTAGCCGCCCCCATCAACGGCGTGGTTTTGGAGAAGGTGAGCGAACCCGGAAATCTGATCCAACCTGGAGGTGAAGTCCTCAAACTGGGAGATTTCAGCCAAGTGAAAGCTGTGGTTAACGTCACAGACTCACAACGATCAAACATTCGGGTGGGGCAGTCAGTGAAAGTGGAGTTAGATGCTTTTCCCAACGAGTCTTTTTCTGGGCGAGTTAGTCGCATTGTTCCAGTCGCTAACGCCTTACAGATACCTGTAGAAATTACCTTTCCCAACAGTAATGGCCAGATTGGCAGCGAACTGCTAGCAAGGGTAATCTTTGAGGACAGGACAGCGTCTCGTGTTGTTGTGCCGCAGTCAGCGCTGCCAGAGGGAGAAGGGTGTCAGGAGTCAGGAGTCGGGAACAATCCACAATCCAGTGAGACGACGGTGTTTGTTGTCACGGGTGAGGGTGCTGAAGCTAAGGTGCAGGCTCGTCGGGTGCAAGTAGGCAAGTGCGCTAACAACCAAGTGGAAATCCTCTCAGGTTTGCAACCGGGAGAACGGTTTGTTGCCCGGAGTGGTAAACCTCTCAAAGATGGTGAATCGGTGCGCTTCAGTGCTGTGTCCGAAACAT
>JAIUYC010000302.1 GCA_020216575.1 Coleofasciculus sp. S288
CTTCCCGCAGCAACTTACACTCAAAATGAAAGATCCTGGGGAGCAGTAACTACGTTTGCGATCGGGTTACTATTAACCAGTATCTTAGTTCTTTATTTATCGAGGTCAAGGGCAGAATTAGAGAGAACTAGAGAAATCAGTGAACTCAAACTCCGTTTTTTTTCGATGGCATCTCATGAATTTCGCACGCCCTTAAGTACGATTCTCATTTCTTCTCAATCCCTAGAGGCGAACATTTACGAATCCTCCGAAGAGCAGAAAATTAAAACGATTCAGCGGATTCAAGCAGCGGCGAAACGAATGATTCAGTTATTGAATGATAGCCTCACAATTACTAGAGCCGAAGCCGGGAAATTAGAGTTTGCTCCAGAGTTGATGAATCTAGAGCAATTCTGCCGCCAGCTAATAGAAGAAGTTCAATTTGATAGCAATGCTAGGCATCAGATTACCTTGATCAGCCATAACGCAGATACTAAAGCGTACTTAGATAAAAAACTCTTGCGATCGCTCCTCACCAATCTCCTCTCCAACGCCATCAAGTATTCTCCTCCAGACAGCGAGATTGATTTTATCCTACACTGTGACGCAAAAGAAGTGGGATTTAAAATTTGCGATCGGGGAATTGGCATTCCTCCGGAAGATCGAGAACGACTATTTGAGACGTTTCACCGAGGCAGTAATGTTGGGGATATTACAGGGACAGGACTCGGATTAGCGGTTGTCAAAACTTGCGTGGACTTACATGGAGGGCAGATTGCTGTAGAGAGTGAAATGGGAGTAGGGACTAGGTTTACGGTAATTTTACCTCACGAAGAAACAAGAGCGAGAGAATGAGAGTAACTTGTAGTGATTTAACCCGCGCAGGCGGGTTTTGTTTGTGTAGATGCGGTTTTAACCGCCAAGCTAATCTTAAATTGACTAAAAGCCTCGACAATAGTAGGTTAACAGGTCGTTTATTGCATAAATTTAGATCCCCCTAAATCCCCCTTAAAAAGGGGGACTTTCAAGAGATTTACCCTCTTTTTGAATCTCGAATTGCTGATCACTTCCCACTCCAATGAACAAATCGTTTCTCAATCAGTAGAAAAAGTACGTTAAGGACGTAGCCCAAGATACCTGTAATCAAGATGGACGCATACATATCCTGGACATTCAAGATTTGTTGAGCGTCGATAATGCGCTTGCCTAACCCTTGCTCGGTGCCAATAAACATTTCGGCAACTATTACAATCACTAGAGCGATACTAATCCCACTTCGCAAACCGATAAATGTCTGGGGTAGACTTTCCCAAAGCAGCACATCTTTGAAGATTTGGAATTGATTCGCACCCATTACATTGGCGGCTAAAATTCGCGATCGCTTAGCGTTGATGACACCATAGGCACTATTAAATAAGATGAGTAACAGCGCACTGAAAGATGCGATCGCAACTTTTGAGCCATCACTTATGCCAAAAAAGAGGATGAACATGGGAATTAAGGCACTGGCTGGCGTGGAGCGAAAGAAATCAATCAAAAATTCCACACTGCGATAAACTTTCTCCGAACTTCCCAATGCCACTCCTAAAGGAACTCCCATAACTGCGGCAATCAGAAATGCTTGGAATGTTCTGATAACAGTGGCAATGAAATCAATCATCAGCGTTCCACTAAACAACGCGGAAATCAAGCTGTTTAATGTCGCTAGTGGAGTCGGTAATAAAACAGGATTCACCCATCCGGATACAGCAATTAACCACCAGGTTGCAAATAATATAATAACCCCTACAAAGGGAAGGAGTTTATTAACAAGATTCGGGTAGTTACCCGTTGGATTTTTTAGAATTTGAAGAGACTTAACAGTTAAGTTCATTTCCGCATCTCCTGACGAAAGACTTCTAGACAATAACGGCTAACCTCAATAAATTCTGGGTCAGATAGAGTTTCTGGCATGCGAGGACGGGGAGCGTTAAAGTGAACAGCTTTGACTAAGCGAGTCGGGCGCTTACTTAATAAGAGAATTAGGTCTGCCGAGTAAACGGCTTCTTCTAAATTGTGGACAACCATAAACATGGGGACTGATGTTGCCATAAAGATTTCTTGCAACTTTTGCCTCACGAAGAGGGTTGTTTCATAGTCAAGTGCTGAGAATGGCTCATCCAGAAATAACACTTCAGGATCAGCAACTAACGCTCTCAAAATTGACACTAATTGTTGTTGCCCACCAGAGAAGCTGTAGGGATAGCGTTTCAGGTCTAACTTAATATCAAATGTGGTAATTAGTCGCTCAACTCGCTGTTTGCATTCCCTTGCTGACACACCTTTCACTTGTAAGGGATACGCGATATTATCAAAGGCACTGAGCCAGGGAAATAATGAGTCACGATAATTCTGAAACACGTAACCAATGCGGGCGCGACGAATGGGTTTGTTATTGATGAGTATGTTTCCGCGATCGCATGGCATCAACCCACTTACCATATTGAGTAAGGTAGACTTGCCACAGCCGTTCGGTCCAAATACAGAAACAATACTATTATTTGGCAAACTCAAGTTGAAGTTGTCGTACAAAACTTGTCCCCCAAAGGACTTACACAAACCCTCAACACTGATAAAAGCATCTGCCTTTGTTATCGTCTGATTAGCACTAACTTCAAGCATAGAACTCTCCCGTACTCCAAAATTTAAACCTCAAAATTGAGATTAGACCTCCATTAGCTGAGAGGATGTCTGAAAAGTCATAATCCAAACACTTAAATGATTAGATCCCCCTAAATCCCCCTTAAAAAGGGGGACTTTGAGAAGATTCTCCCCGTGATGTTAATGGCAAAGCCTCGTCTGGCTTCCCCGGGAGAACAAAAAGCGCAGCAACATCTGACTTCTGACTCCCCATTTCCAGACTAGATTGCCTTGTAAAGAAGAGGTTCTACATTTAGTTTTTTCGTCATTACATTCTTCCCATGCAAGAAATCAAAGAACGATTGAAAATACTTCAGGTCATCCGGTTTAAACTCGTCATACATCGTATAGGCAGCTAAGGGAACTTTCTGAGTTAATTCGCCTTCGATCGCAGTATAACCTTCGAGATATTGACGAGCTTCGTCGGGGTCATTCCGAATATCTTGAATGGCACGGCGGTACGCTTCAATGTAGGTTTTGGTTGCTTCTGGGTATTGCCCAATAAATTTGGTACTGAGGGCAGCAGAACCCCCGAACCAAGGAGCGAGGGGACTTCCTAGAATATATTTGGCAACAACACCGGATTCGAGAATTCGGGTAATTCCCTTCATCGTGCCGACGGTTCCTGTCGGTTCTAAGGTGTAAGCGGCATCAATTTGACCGGACTCAATGGCGGCGACGTGCTGTTTGATTTCTATTTGGATAATTTTGGGGTTGGCGATGCCATTCTTTTCTAAAATACCTTCTGCGATCGCTTTATTTTGCGCTCCCGGTCCACTGGCAAATTTTTTCCCTCTCAAATCTGCCATTGTTTTAATTGGGCTATCCTTGGCAACAATGACTTGTTCGAGGACATTCTTGGCATTGCTGGGATTGGACGCAAAAATCTGAAACAAACCGGGCGAGGTAATTTCAGCTAGTGCTAAAACTCCTGTTGCTACCCCATTACCTGTCCCATTCAACCGTTCAGCAATCAGGGCTTCTGCTACTTGGTTGGGCGAAGCAAACTTGACGGCTTCTACGTCTAAACCGACTTCCTTGAAATAGCCTTTCTCTACGGCAAGAAAAAGTGGCAATCCTGAGGCAACAGGCCAGAACCCTATTTGAATTTTTCCTGGATCTTTAGCATTCGAGTTCGTTGAAGTTCCGGCTTGAGGGGATTGAGCACAGCTATGAGCCACTGTGGTGATGATGGCACCAGCACTCAGTTGTAGAAATGTCCGTCTGCGAATTCTCATGGTAGCTCTCCCAATAATCGGAGTAAACTGTAACTATGGCTACAGAAGTTTTTGATTAGTTTTCCTGAGAAACTTTCAGTTTTAGGAGTTAGTTTAGGAAAATAAATTACACGAAATAAGTGGAGAAATTGGGGGAGAAAATGTGGAAAAATCGGGGAGAGAAAGATAGTTGTTAATTCAGGAAAAATGTAGCGAGAGATGCAAATTATTATAAAAAAAGGCATTATGGTCAATCCGCTACGATTGTCCGATTTTTGAAAAAACCACAGAGACACAGAGTTCGCAGAGGAGAGAACATGAAGTGAATTAAACGATAAAAAGGGTTATAGATGCGGATTTGGTATTAGATGTAGGGGCGGGTTTAGATAAATTGTCTGTGGGATGAATAATTTGCTGGTCAAACCCGCCCCTACAAGAATTTGCCAACACCATCATTAATTTCCGGTGATTGACAGCGTAGCCATTTAATTCAAGGTTCTTTAAGCCGATATCCCAAACCGTAAACTGTTTCAATCCAATCTTCCGGAGCGCCTGCTGTTCTGAGTTTGGAACGCAAACTTTTGATGTAACTTTTGACGGTTTGTTCTTCTGGTGGTTCTTGCCACGACCAACCGTGTTCAATCATAGCAGCACGACTTAAGACGCGCCGACCGTTACGCAATAGTAATTCTAAGATGGTAAATTCTTTGGGGGTTAAACGTAGGGGACGGTTGTCATAGCTCACTTCATACGTACTGGGATTGAGACGCAAACTTCCCCACTGCAAAATGGGTGCTGAACCTGCACTCCCTCGCCGCAACAAGGCTCGAATTTGCGCTAATAATTCTTGTAAGTTGAAGGGTTTGACGATATAGGCATCGGCTCCGGCATCTAAGCCTGTTATTTTATCGCTGCTGGTGTCGCGAGCGGTTAGCATCAGAATGGGTAAGTAATAGCCTCGCGATCGCATTCTCTGGCAGAGACTCACACCGTCTAGTTTGGGCAGCGTGATGTCGAGTAAGGTTAAGTCGTAAGCATTGGTTTTGACGTGTTCCCAACCCACTTCCCCATCTTTGGCAACATCCACCACGTAGCGACAGGCGATGAGCGCCTCGCTTAAGGATTCTGCCAACTGGGCATCATCTTCAACAAGCAGGATTCGCATCTTGCTGAGAATTTTGAGAAGGGGTGCTAGGACGAGAGTTGCACGGTCGTAAGAGATACAATTTTCGCGCTTGGGGAGGGGAGCGGTTGTATGGGTAGATACAGTTCGGTGATGGGTTGATGGGTTGCGATCGCGTTTGGGTATCATTCCAAAAATAAAACCTGTGCAGACGCCTTCCATACTCCACACACAAAAATTCTCTAGGGGCGTTAGCGAAGCGGTAGCGTGAAGCGAAGCTATAGCGAGGAACAAGCGTCGGAACGAGCGTCAGCATTTGGGCGATTATCTATGAGGTAGTCCTCAATATATATCTCCAAATCTACGCCCTGTTGGCGGGTAACTATTCGCCAGATTCTTCAGGTTGTTCGGAGCTTTTTTTGCGATCGCGCCTTACCCGCTCAATTACCCAATCCAGCACAGTGTCAGCGACTCGTTCAGTTGCCCACGTCACTAAAGCAGCGATAATCAACATTTCGATTGGTTCCATAAAATTACCTCAACGTCCGACTCTTATAAAGTCACTGAAATCAAGACTGGACAAGGGTTACGGCAAGTATGAGTTTAGGACTGAGTTGTGTATGAGTTGCGTGAGTTGAGTAACAGGCGTCGAATTGGCGTGGCTAGAATGGGCGAAAGCGTTGTTGTTGGGCGTATGGGAGAGCGATCGCTTCAGGCTTCTCAAAAAGGAATCCAGCTAGCCAAACATGCTCTGACTAGCAAGAGATGGAGACAGAAGGATTTAATCGGCTTTGTTTGTCAGAGTCGCCAGCCGATTTCCAAGTTCTTTACGGGTAAATCTGTTGACAGGGAAATCTTTGTTGGTATTTGCGAAAGACTGGGTTTGGACTGGCAA
>JAIUYC010000303.1 GCA_020216575.1 Coleofasciculus sp. S288
CACAGCACAGGTGCACTGCAAAACAGGCTGCCGCGCGATGTCGAACAAATTCAACTGCTGACGAATCATATCTTCCAATACCTACCCTCTGCCATCCTCACGATTCTGATTGCCGTTACCGTAACCGCCATGCGTGCCCCTTGGTTCCTCATCTTCTTCTTGGGGACTGTCCCTGCTGCGGTGATTCTGGTGCGGATGCTCAAACAACCGATTCTTCTTCGCAACCACACCTTCCGTGAGCAGCTTGAAGCCATGTCAGGGCAACTGGTGGAGATGATTAAGCTGATTCCCGTGACTCGCGCCCACGGTGCTGAAATGACCGAAATTGAACGGATTGAGCGCCGACTAACAGCCGTTCAGCGGTCGGCAGTGCGACTGGACTCGATTAATGCGATCGCAGGTGCCTCGTCTTGGGTTACCTTGCGGTTATTCAACTGCGTTTGTCTCGTCACCTCGGCTGGGTTGGCTTATACCGGGAAATTAGGCGTGACGGTGGGAGACGTTGTTCTGCTCACCAGTTATTTTGACTCGCTAACCACCTCTGTCGCCCAAATTGTGGCGGTGTTGCCGGAAATTGGTAAAGGATTTGAGTCAATTAAGAGCATCGGTGAAGTATTAGAGTGTCCTGACATCGAACATAATTTGGGGAAACTCCCTGTGAACGAGGTGCAGGGTGAATTTCGCTTTGAATCAGTCAGTTTTACCTATCCTAGAACGGAGCGGTTTGCCTTGAAGGACTTCTCGCTCCAGGTGCAACCGGGCGAAACCGTGGCAATTGTTGGTCCATCTGGTGCAGGTAAATCGACGCTATTGAATTTGGTCATCGGATTTTTGCGTCCAACCTCTGGGCAAATTTTCCTCGATGGTCGTGACATGAATGCCCTTGATTTACGTACCTACCGACAGTTTCTCTCAGTTGTGTCCCAGGAAACTATTTTGTTTGAAGGGACGGTGAGAGATAACATCTTGTACGGTGCAGATTCGGTGAGTGATGAGCGGTTGTTGCAAGCAATTGAGGAAGCAAATGCGCTGGAATTTATCCACCAACTGCCGTTAGGACTCAATACCTTAATTGGCGAGAACGGGATGAAACTCTCCGGCGGACAGCGGCAACGAGTTGCGATCGCTCGTGCCTTACTCCGTAATCCCCGCGTCTTAATTTTAGATGAGGCAACCGCCTCGCTTGATACAGTCAGCGAGGCGTTGATTCAAGAAGCATTGGATCGTTTGAAAAAGAACCGCACAACCTTTATCGCCGCCCATCGCCTCTCAACCATCCGGCAAGCTAACCGGATTGTCGTCATGGATAAAGGACGCATTGTTGAAGTGGGTAACCACCATCAGTTGCTGGAAAACAAGGGCATCTATGCACAACTATGTGCTTTACAGACTTGAGTGGGAAAAGATGATCAGCGGAGGGTGCATCCCAACTGCTTTGACTGAAGTATAAATCAGCGACAAATCAGTCACAAGTCGGTCACAATTCGGTTATTTCTCCGACTAGACCTCAGTTAACGGCATGGTCTGATAAGGGTGTTACAGGATATCTTCAAAAAAGGTTATAGCCATTCTGTTATCTTTTTTAATTACTGACAATTACTGACAATTTCTGACTAATTAGCTGACAATTACTGACTATTCCTGACTCGACGAATTAGACAAAGTTTCCTACACTGAAAAATGCAATTAAAGGAGTCATAACTCTGCTTTAATCGTATTTCTCTCAATTTGAAAAAGTTAGCAGGCACTACGTTGACGGTTACACTGCTATTGCGTCAGCCAAGGATATCAAAAGTGACTCCTCGCTCATTTTTCCAAGTGAAAACAACTAGGTATCAGGCTATAACAATGACCAAGATTCTAGTGATTGAAGATGAGGCACAAACTCGAAATTCTTTTCTAAAATGCCTGAACGCAGAAGGATTCAAGGCCATCGGTGCGGAAAATGGCTTTATCGGCATCCAACGGGCACAGGAACAGCTGTCCGATTTAGTGATTTGCGACATTATAATGCCGGAACTCGATGGTTACACTGTCCTAACCACGCTGCGCCAAAACCCGGTCACAGCGATTATTCCTTTCATTTTTCTCACGGCTAAGCCAAGCAAGGCTGAGTTTCGCCAAGCTATGGAGTTGGGAGCGGATGACTATCTCACCAAGCCCTCTACGGCAGAGGAATTGCTGAGGGCGATCGCAGCCCAATTGGAAAAACAGGCTGCCCTCCGGCAGTGGTACGCCCTTGAGTACCAGCAAGTACCAGAACCACCAACTTCTGAGACTGTGAAACTGGCAGACTCTCAGCCGTTCTTTCCTACTTGCCCTAAGCTGGGTGAAGTTTTCGACTTCATTGAGGCAAATCATCATCAACCGATTACCCTTAATGATGTGGCCAGGGCGGTCGGTTACTCCCCAGCATACTTAACCGACTTGGTAAGGCGTCAAACGGGACAGACAGTGCAGCGCTGGATTATAAAGCGTCGGATGGCAGCAGCGTGTTCCTTGCTCTTGAATACCAACCAGGCAGCGAATCAAATTGCAGAGGCAGTGGGCTATAACGACAAGAATTATTTCTTCTACCAGTTTCGCCAATACCACGGAATGACGCCCCAAATGTGGAGGAAAACGCAGCGCACTCCGTTCAGTACCGACCAGGAACTAAAGAAATTCTAGTTTTACCGAAAAGAGCGTGGATTTTGATTCGGAGTTTGCATCCCGTAAGCTGAGTGGTCAATTCACCGCAGCGATCGCCATTGAAGCCCGCCTTAAAACTACTTGTCTCAAAATGAACTTTACACATCGATTGATTTACCCGCCTTCGTAGTCGAGCGCTGTCAAACTTTCAACAGCTTTGCTTTTGCCTGCGATCGCACAGTGGCTGGAATCCCTGCCTCCCTTCTGGCTTGCTTCCTTTTACACTTTCTTATGCCTTCAAGTTTTAATAAAAACGAAACAAAATTAAGTATGATCTAAAAATTTTCGATTACCTCTAAAAATTAAATGATTTATCTTATTAATTATCAGGCATATGACTGAGTCAAAAACCGACAGAAAGACAAGGAACAGAAAAATGTCAAAAGCAAATTTGGAACAGTTCTACCAAGATGTTTTGCAAGATCAAGCACTGCAAGAGCAGTTTAGAACGGCAACTGACCCTGACAGCATGGCTGCGCTGGCTGTTCAGCTTGGACAAGAAAAAGGCTACAGTTTTACCACCGAGGAGGTGCAAGCATATATTGATGACCAAGGACAAGAGCTTAGTGATGAACTATTGGAAGCTATAGCTGGCGGAGCTAGAGCTGGAGGCGAATCGAATATTGTGTATGGAGGTGATAATAGAAATTGTAGTTAAATAATGGTTCTGGTCACCAAAATTGACGTCTTCCCGTACTAAAACGTTAAAGCCAGCTATTAGTTTGTTTCTTTTTCGGTGATAGCTGATAGCTGGTTTTCATTGAAGGTATTTTTTCACTGCTGTGGATATTTTGGTTCTTTTTAGTCATTAGAAGGAGTGTAACTCGTGAACCTCACAATGGAAGATTACTTGAAAGTTGTTATTCCTCACCTTCAACCTGAGTTAGTTACTCCCAAAGCTTTATCTCACATTCGCACGTTAGCCCAAATTTTACCCCCATTCACAATTGCTGGGTTTGAATGTCGTCTAGGAGCTGATCAATCTAGAGTGGACTTCCAAGTCAATCTCCCGTACTTAATTCCGAGTTTGCCAGAGACGCTCCTGACTCATCCTACATGGGGAGTTTTTCACAAAATCAGTCAGGAATGGACTGAGCAAAAGTCTTGCTTGTACCAAAGGGTGAAAGATATCTGGTTAGAATTTGATATAGATGAGCAGCCTTCACAAGTTCCAGCCCCCTGTATTTTCTTAACTCTGAATCAAAGCCTGGATCAGAAAACTGTCAGCGAACCTCAAGAAATAGTTGAGATAGCTTCCAGGCTACTAGAACATCCGGTTTCTTCACTCCTGGAGTCAAATCTAAGACTTAGCTTTGATTGCTTACCTGCTGGGGCAGGCATTAGTCATCTTGGGGCAATGCTGTCTCGCTCAGACCAAGCAGTAAGGATAAACGTAAGGGGAATTTTACCAGAGCAACTGCTAGATTACCTGAGACAAATTGGCTGGACAGATCCAGAGAATAAGCTACAGTTCCTCATCCCACATCTATCTGAGTTTGTAGACTACATCACATTAAGCTGTGACGTGGGAGAGACTGTCTTGCCTAAAATCGGTTTTGAATGTTTTCTGCTAAAACAGCCTAAGCATGAACCTCGATGGCAATTATTTTTAGATTATTTAGTTGAAAAAGAGTTATGTACCTCAGCTAAGCAAAATGCCCTTTTCGCATGGCCAGGATTTTGTCAGAAAGCATCTCGGCCAAATATTTGGCCTAATAATCTAATTTGGGGCGATCTTTTACTAGGTTCTAGGGCGTTTAGCATCTTTACTAGAACGATTAACCATATAAAAATTGTCTATCAACCAGATGGTTTATTAGAAGCTAAAGCATATTTAGCGTTTTTTCATAATTGGTTTGATGCTAGTCCTTTAACCAGGGGGAAACTGCAAAAAACTGAAGAGATACAAATGGCTTAGGGCTACAGCCTCTAACTTAAAATTTAAATATTTTTTGAGTTAAGGCATAAACGTCTTTAATTTTCCAACTCTACAAAAACCGAATTTTGTCAACCCTCAAGGAGTAAATTATGCCTGCTGTAAATGAAAACTATAGTTCTCGACATTTTTTCAACGATAGTATAAGTATTGATAGCCATGGGAAAACCGTAATTAATGATACCGAAAATACCAACTTGACAAAAATAGGTGCAAGAGCAAATCGGAATTTACAGTTAATAATATTACCTACAGAAAAGTGTAATTTTCGCTGTACTTATTGTTATGAAGACTATTCAGTAGGGAAGATGAAACAGGAAACAGTTCTCGGCATTAAAGCATTGCTGGATAGACGTTGTGCTGACTTAGAGCACTTAAATTTGTCCTGGTTTGGTGGTGAACCTCTGGTTGCTAAAAGTACTGTTTTTGAAATTTCTGAGTATGCTATGGAGTTAACTCATAAGTATTCCGGATTAGTCTATATAGGTGATATGACGACTAATGGGTATCTACTAAATTACGATACAGCTAAAGCTCTAGCGGATGTTGGCGTTAGACATTATCAAATTTCCCTTGATGGATCACGAGATGTACATAACCAGAGCCGAATCCGTGCTGATGGCGGTCATACTTATGACCGGATTTGGGCTAATTTACTAGCAATCCGCGACAGTTCATTACCCGTTAAAGTTATACTTCGTATCCACTTTACAGTAGATACTTTGCAACTCATCACTCCCCTGCTCGAAGATATTAAAAAAGAATTTCTACAGGATTCTCGATTCTTTGTTTTCTTTAAGGCAGTTGAAAGGCTAGGAGGACCTAATGATGCCTCGATTAAAATATTTTCTGATTCAGAAAAAGAGAAGGCTGTCGAATTACTAAAAACAAAGTTATACGGAGAAAGTGCAGCAAGATTAAATTCTCATGAGCCTCAATATGTCTGCTACGCTTCGCGTCCTAATTCATTGGTAATTCGTGCCAATGGCGATGTCGGGAAATGCACTGTTGCGCTCTATGATGAACGGAACAAAATTGGGACTTTACAGCCAAATGGCACTTTAGAGTTAATACCAGGTCGTCTGGCTCCCTGGCTCCGTGGTCTAAAAACACTTGACCCTGAAACTCTAGCCTGTCCTCTTTCTCAGTTCAAATTAAGCTGAAGTCAGGATATAGCACTTCTCGTAGTCATGATGTACAACTTGAAAGCTGAAAGGTTATAAATCAAGGACTCTGGTGTACATCACGAGAGTGGGAACC
>JAIUYC010000304.1 GCA_020216575.1 Coleofasciculus sp. S288
GCTGGCAGAAGAGCTTCTATAGGCAAAATTATTACCATTGTCAGCCAGCTAGATAGAGTTTGGAAGACGGGAGCTACGTTCTGAGGTGGTGGAACCCAATCGGTTTCAGAGCGTCCCATATGCCCCAGCAGTACTGGTAGCCAAGGAAGATAGCTTAACGCTACAGACAGAATAGCTAGACCGATGGCAATGATACTGCCGTGTGGAAGTAACCGATATCCTCGGCACAGCAGGACGGTCAATGTTATCAGTTGGGCAATGAAGGCGAGGATGAAAAAGTAGTGAACGTATAGACCGATGCTGTTAACGAAAACCCAGCCCAGCAAAACGGCGAGTCCCGGCAACTGCTGGCGGTGAAACAAATCCTGCTGAATTTGAATTAATCCCAAGAGTGCCAGGCTGATCAACAGCATCGGCAACGTGTAGTGACGTGCTTCTTGGGAGAGATAAACCCCAAAGGGAGAAACTGCCATCAGTGCCGCTCCCATCAGACCCGCTTTTCGGGAAAAGGCAAGGCGATTGAGGCAGTAAAGGGTTGCGATCGCACTCACGCCAAATAAAGCGGGTAGCGATCGTAGTTTCCAGCTCAACGACTGGGTTACGGGTTCCAGCCAACTCAACCATTGGTGCATTAAACAAAAAAACACAGGAGGATGAGTGGATTGGGTGGCAACAGCTTGAGCAATCTCCGAACAGCTAATATCTGGCTGTAGTTCAAATAGATGCTGCAATGTCGAGAGGGAAAACACCGCCTCTAAAGGTACATTCTGGTAGGAGCGCCCTAAGCTGAATAAAGCCGTAAGCACCTCATCGAGCCAGAGAGGCTTGAGGTCGAGATGCCAGAACCGCAGGGTAGTTCCTAGGGTAATGACTCCAGCCAGCGCCAAGTCATGTAAAGAGAAGTTTCTGCTTCTATTCATCGTCAAACCTGTTCGCGAAACCACTCTACACCAGACGCTTAGGTTTGCAATGAAGAGTTTACTGAACGCTGGCAAATTTTGGGGGATCACAAAAAAGGGAAAATTTAACCGTCCAACTCCTGAACTTATCTGAATTTAACTTAACTTATCTGAATTGACGAATCTATTAGGAAGTGCTTATATAAAAATGTTCAAATAAACTTACTCAATTTTCTTAGTATTAGAGGTAAAAAAAATGAGCATTGAAGCTGTAGCTGACTTCACGAAGAGGCTAACCGAAGATGCATCTTTACAGGAAGAACTTCGTGCTGCGGTGGGTGACAAAGAAGGTATGGAAGCCAGTCAAGCTGTGGCCGATCTGGGTAGTAAGCATGGCTACTCGTTTACTGCAGAAGAAGCTCAACAAGTAAGGGACTACGTCGTAGCGAATGAATCAGGTGAACTCAGTGAGGAGCAACTGGAAGCTGTTGCGGGTGGCGGTCCTATCGGGCGAGCGATTGGAGCTTGGGTCGGTGATAAGCTGGGTGATGCTGTCTCGTCACTGTTCAAAAAGTGGTAACCAATCCAGGACTTTGCAGGTCGATGAAATAAGCGGCGTGCATTGAATGTCTTCATCTAGATAAGTTGAAGGATGAAGGACTATAAATATAACCTTCAACCTTCAACATTTACTTTTAAATAAACGCTCATCTCCCTATTGGATTACCTGAATATTTGCGGCAAACTGCTGCGCCGACTCAGTCAATTACAAGCTAAAGAAATTGATGGATGTACTGGTACTGAAAGCTTGGCTGAATATCCTAGGTTCAGAGAATGTCTTAACAGACTCAGCAACTATCTCTGCGACCCAAACAGCAACATTCGCGACAACACAGCGCGTTCTTGCCGTGATTCGACCGGGCAACTGCCAAGACGTTCAAGCCTGCGTCAAAATCGCCAATCAATACAAAACTCCCCTTTATCCCATTAGCTGTGGCAAGAATTGGGGTCTGGGTTCGCGGGTTCCTGTCGAGGATAATTGCGTAATTTTGGAATTAAGCCGACTCAACCGCATTATAGACTACAACGAAAAGCTCGCTTATATTACGGTCGAACCGGGTGTCACGTTTCGTCAAGTCTATGAATATCTACGCGAGCAAAAATCAAACTTATTTGTATCAGTTACCGGTAGTTCTCCATATTCTAGCTTGGTAGGGAATACCTTAGAAAGAGGAGAGGGTATTAGTCCCTATGGAGATAGACTTGCCCATGTATGTGGATTTGAGGTCGTCCTGCCGACGGGAGAGTGCGTTCATACTGGATTTGGTCGTTTTGCCAACGCCAAAACTACTGCTGTGAGTCGTTGGGGAGTTGGCCCGTATTTAGATGGCATCTTCACTCAATCCAACCTAGGCATAGTCACTAAAATGACAATGTGGCTGATGCCAATTCCGAAGTATTTCCAAGAGTTTATCTGTGTTATTAATGATAGTTATCGACTGGAAAAGCTAATTGATACTCTCCAAGAGTTGGTATTACAAGAAACGATAAAGAGTAATAGCTTTACTTTTTGGAATTGCTACAAGTTACTATCAAGACTGGGTCAATACCCTTGGAAGCTCATGGGAGAAAAAACTCCCCTTTCATTAAAGGAACGGAAAGGAATTGAACGCTGGTTTGGTAGTGGGTCATTATACTCGGCTAGCCGGGAACAGGGTTTAGCAGAACGAAGAGTGATCGAGCAAGCTTTAGAAGGACAGGTAGATGAACTGATTTTTGCCGATCAAGATAGCAAGAGCGATTTATTAAAAGAAAACCCCAGCCTTGGTACTCCCAATGACAAGACTATAAAAAGCACTTATTGGCGAAAGAAAACTAAAATCCCCTTACAGATAGACCCAGATAGAGATGGTTGTGGCGTCATCTGGCTTTGCGTGGTTTTTCCCTTTGACGGCAAACAGATCGTTGAGGCTTTGATGAGCATTGAATCAACGGTTAAATCCTCTAAATTTGAGCCAAATATAGCTATGTCCTGCACGTCCGGCAGAAGCATCCAAATGTTTATTGCCATTATGTACGACCGAAATGTGCCGGAAGAAGACCAAAGGGCAATGGAGTGTTATGAGCGGGTGTTCCAACAGCTAATCCAAGAGGGTTATATTCCTTATCGTCTAGGCATTCAATCCATGAACTCTCTGCCGCCAGCACAAGATGATTATGGAAAATTAATCAGTATCTTGAAGCAAGGACTCGATCCAAATAACATCCTGGCTCCTGGTCGATATGATTTTAGAAGTGATTGGCCAGACCAAACTTAACGGTATAAACCATCCTGCCCAAATCAACGATTTAGGCAGGGTATGCAAGGGTATGCAGTGGTGGTTTTTGATGACAATTGTGCAAGAGGTGAATTCAACGTCAGTTACCAGTCAGCAGTGACCAGTGACCATTAATTGATTAATAATCCTTTGGAAGTAAGAGTCTCCCACTTCTACAGATGGAAGGTTTTTGGTGGGACTTAAATCCCCAGCCATAACTTTGGTCAGGAGGTAACTGATAATTGGTCACTGTTCAACGGATGTACTCTTACACTTTGTTAACCACTGACGACTTTAAATCAATTTGGTTTTCAGCAGTTATCGGCTGATATCCATTCTCCGGTATGGGATTACGCGCCTCAATCAATTTAATCGCACGGCTGACCGTTTCGGGGAGAATCACCACTAAGCTGCCTGGGGTAGCCCGATCTAAGGCAGTATTCACTGCATCTGTCTCGGTGAGGATGATTTCATAGGGGCGATCGGGATTTTCTTGGCTGATGCCCTTGACGATTAACCCAGCCGCTTCACCGCTCGAACGTCCCCGCAAGTCATCATCTTCTTTGACAATAACCCGGTCAAAGATTTGGGCAGCGAGTCTGCCGAGTTCAACAAAGTCTTCATCGCGGCGATCGCCAGGACCACCAATCACGCCAATTCGCTCTCCTGGCCAGTTGCGGACAAAACCGCCCACCGCCTCATAACTGGCAGGGTTGTGAGCATAATCAACCAGAGCGTGGTAACTGCCCAGATTAAACAAATTCATCCGCCCCGGTGTTTGTTTCACGGAGGCGCGGAAGGTGTTCAGTGCCGCTCGAATTGCTTCAATTGAGACGCCCTGAGCGAAGGCAGCTAGGCTTGCCGCTAGAGCATTAGCAATCATAAAGGGAGCGCGTCCCTGCATCGTCATCGGCACATTTACCGCCTGCTCGATCCTCAGCGTCCAATCCCCTTTGAGAATCGACAGGTAGCCATTCTCATATACCGCCGCTAAGCCCCCTTGCTGCGTGTGCTTTCCCACTAACTCACTCTCTGGGTTCATTGAGAAATAACCCACTTGGCTTTTCACTTTCTTCGCCATCGCGGCGACTAAAGGATCGTCGGCGTTGAGGATGGCATAGCCATTAGCGCTGACAGCTTCCGCCACGACGCTCTTGAGGTGAGCCATTTGTTCGATGGTGTCAATGTCACCAATTCCCAGGTGGTCTGCCGAAACATTTAAAACGACGCCAATATCACACTTATCAAACGCCAAGCCAGAACGCAAAATTCCACCCCGCGCCGTTTCTAGCACGGCCACCTCAACTGTAGGGTCTTTCAAAATGACTTGAGCGCTTTGAGGGCCGGTTGTGTCGCCTTTTTCCACCACATGGTCGTCAATGTAAATGCCGTCAGTGGTGGTGTAACCCACCGTTTGTCCAGTTTGCCGATAGATGTGGGCAGTCAATCGCGTTGTGGTCGTTTTCCCGTTCGTACCTGTGATGGCAATAATAGGAATGCGCCCCGTTTTTCCGCTAGGAAACAGCATGTCCATCACGGGTGCAGCGACATTCCGGGGCAGACCGATGCTTGGGCATACGTGCATCCGGAAACCAGGAGCGGCGTTGACTTCCACCACTACACCGTCAACGTCTCGCAGTGGCTTGGTGATGTCAGGCGTTACGATATCAATTCCGGCAATATCCAACCCAATGATTTTGGCAACCCGCTCTGCTAGCCAAATATTTTCTGGGTGAATGTCATCGGTGCGATCGACGGCAATTCCGCCCGTACTTAGGTTCGCGGTTGCCCGCAGGTAACAGATTTCTCCAGGGGGTAGCACTGTATCAAGAGTGTATCCCTGTTTCTCGAGCAGGCTATAGCTGGTACGGTCTACGATAATCTTAGTTAGAACGTTATCGTGTCCCTCGCCCCGGTTGGGGTCGCGATTGGTTTCCTCTATTAGTTGCTCAATCGTGAATTTGCCATTTCCAACCACATGAGCGGGAACTCGTTCTGCGACTGCCACCACTTTGCCGTTGATGACTAAAACCCGATGGTCGCGACCGCAATAGTAGCGTTCAACGATGACGGCTCGCGAGATTTCCCTAGCAGCATCATAGGCTTTTTCTGCCTCGTCCCAGTTGTTGATGTTAATGGTAATGCCCCGCCCGTGATTGCCATCTAAAGGCTTAATGACAATGGGATAGCCTCCTACATCTGCGATCGCACTTTCCAACTCGTCTAGATAATAAACCACAGTCCCCCGTGGCACTGGCACTCCAGCATCGCGGAGGATTTGTTTCGTGCCTTCTTTATCGCAAGCCAATTCAACGGCTAAAATTCCGGAGCAGTCGCTCAAGGTCGCTTGAATTCGCTTTTGGTGAACACCGTAGCCCAACTGAATCATCGCTCTAGCGCTCAGAGGCACCCAAGGAATATCTCTGGCTTCCGCTTCTTTCACGAGCGTTTCCGTACTTGGACCTAAAGCGGCATCGCGATAAAGGTCTCGCAGGTCTTTTAAGTCTTGTTCTAATTCGCTTTGGAGATAACTGCCAGTATCAACAATGCTTTGGCACAGCCGCACGGCAGCTCGTGCCGCGTAGCGACCTGCTTGTTCGTCTGCGTACTCAAATACCACCTGGTAGATTCCAGGAGTTGCCGTCTCTCGAGTCCGACCAAATCC
>JAIUYC010000305.1 GCA_020216575.1 Coleofasciculus sp. S288
AATTCAATTGAATAAGGTTTCATTGTTGATTTTCATTCATTGATATACTTAAACTGCAAGTGTACATCACAAGTTTGAGAAATGCTATATGCCAGTTCGTAAGTTCTAACTTAAACAAGCAAACCCTACAGGTGAACCTCCGGATTGTTTTAAAGCCAGATTCTATAGCTGGTTAATTCCCAGAGAATAAGAGGGGAGTATCTAGAATCTTAAATTGGATCAAGACTAAGATAACAAGCGTGTAGGCGGTTGAGGAGGCGAATCCTACTAATAAATCTTTTTTGAGATTCCGCTCTTTTGGCTGGTCTACAAATACATCCACAGCCCCAAATTGCATCATGAGAATTCCAGCAATGTTTGAGAGCCAGTACCCGACTATTGACATGGGCAAGAATAAATCGGGCGCAAACCAGCTAAACAGATAGCCAAAAAAGTAAGCAATAGGCAGATTAAAAAATAAATCGTTCCACCAGGAGAGAGGGGAGAGCATATAGCCAATTCCGAGAAAAAGACCACCTCTCAGCTTTTTGAACATTAGCTGTGATCCTATGGGTTGGACTAGACTGCCCAATAACGATCAGTAGTATACCGAGATAAATGAAGTTTTGTAAATGTCTGCCTTATCTGAGCCGATGGTCAGTTTAGCGCATGACCGGGCTACCGTGATGATGAACTAAGTACCACGAAGACGCCATGCGCTCAAAGATATTCGTCGCCATTGACTCGGCTTGAAAACTTCTGCCACCAGAGACTTGAAGTACCTTCTCAATCAAAACCACATAGGCAATATTGCCGCGAACCTCTACTGCACTAATCTCCGTCTCTATCTCCAGGTATTTGGTATTTCTAAAGATCAGCTCCCAAGATGAGCGAATATCCCTCCAGCCACGTAAGGCATTGCGCCCGGGGTGAATGCAGAGACTACCCGTTCCTTGCGACCAGACAGCACTCATTGCCTCAATGTCTTTTTTCTCAAAGGCACGATAAAACGCTTCATTCGCCGCTAAGACTTCAGTCCGCTCGTTACTCATAGATCCACCTCAATGTTAGGACAATCTTATCCAACTCCCAACAACTGTTATCTGCCTCAAAGAACGTCCCCCTGAACCGTATGATGTAGGAAGCAGCCAGATTGTAACTGTGTGGCATGAGCATCGTTTGGGAACTCGATTTTTACTCGCGTCCAGTTTTGGACGACAATCAGAAGAAACTATGGGAAGTCTTAGTATGCGAGAGTCCTTTAGAGATAGGCCAATCAACTGAGGAGCTATTTCGCTATGCTCAGTGGTGTCCCAATCAACAGGTCAATTCCATTTGGTTGCGAAATGCTCTAGAAGAAGCGATCGCTCAAAGGAAATGCTCCCCCCAAAAAATTCGCTTCTTTCGCCGTCAGATGACCAATCTGATTACCAAAGCTTGCGAAGAACTGGGCATTCCCGCCCAAGCGTCGCGTCGCACCTATACCCTAGACCGATGGCTGCAACAACGGATGCAGGACGTTTATCCGGAGCAACCCGGATATCAAGCCTCAGCGGCGGCATCATCGTTTGTCCAGTATCAACCCCAAGCACCTCAACTGCTACCGGATGCCTTGGAGGGAGAGCAGTGGGCGTTTGTGACGTTGGAAGTAGCGGCATTCGAGGATATGGACGAGTGGGAAATTGACTTCGGTGAAGCCTTCCCTCTCTCAATGATGGGGCTTACCTCCGATACTCGAATTCCCGGACTTATAATATACTCCTCTAGAGCAACACCTATTGCTGCCTGGATGTCAGGCTTAGAGCTGGCATTCCTAAGAGTTGACACTGGCGCGACAGCAAGATTATTACTGGAAACCGGAGCCAGCGATAGCTGGATTCTGGCGAATATCAAAGACTCCCAAACCCTAGCGGAAGCTAAAGGGTTCGAGTTAGCTAAGGAAAAGGCTGGAATGGTGCATTTTCTTGCTGTGCAATCAAGCCCAGCCTCAGAAATCTTTGCCGGGTTTTGGCTGTTGCAAGAGTTAAAGTAGCGCTCGATCGCTTCGGAAAAACAAGGTTTTAGTATATGAGTTCTAATGATTTTCCACAAGCGCTGCCTGCCGAGCAGTTGCTAGAGCTAGCTGCGCGATCGGGAGCGCGGCATGCTGAGGTTTATCAGGAGCGATCACTATCTCGCCCCGTGTTTTTTGAAGCCAATCGTCTCAAACAACTGGAAAGCAGCCAGTCGGAAGGCGTGGCACTAAGGCTGTGGCGAGAAGGACGTCCGGGACTGGCGGTTGCCTATGGTCCGGTAGAACCGCAAGATTTAGTTGAGCGGGCGATCGCCATGACGTACCTCAGCCAACCGGAACCGGTGGAACTTGCCGATGCCAGGACAGCTCACTATCCTGACTTGGGGAAGGAAGTCCCCGTGAACGATCTAATCGCTATGGGAAATAGAGCGATCGCTCTGGTTCGCGATGCTTATCCGGAAGTTCTCTGTACCGCTGAGTTGGAATGCGAGGAAGAAATCACTCGCCTGGTTAACTCTCAAGGACTGGATTGCCATTACACCGATACCACCCTCAGTTGTTTTCTGGCAGCCGAATGGGTGCGGGGTGAGGATTTTTTAAGCGTTTCCGATGGTCAAACTCAGCGAGGGACGCTCGACCCAGAGAACATAGCCCAGCAAATTATCAAACGCCTCAACTGGGCACAGGAAAATGTTCCCCCCTTGACGGGGCGCGTCCCGATTTTATTGACAGCGAAAGCTGCCGACTTGCTTTGGGACACCGTTGAGGCGGCGTTGAATGGCAAACAGGTAGTGGAGAGAGCGTCTCCTTGGAGCGATCGCCTCGGTGAACTTGTCACCGCAGAAAGCCTGACGCTTTCTCAGCAACCGGATACCGGACCCTATAGCTGTCCCTTTGATGATGAAGGCACTCCGACTCAGCCGATTTTATTTATCCGAGAAGGACGCTTGCAGAAGTTCTATTGCGATCGCACGACAGGAAGAACACTAGGAACTGGTACAACAGGCAGCGGATTTCGCCCTGGCTTGGGTAGCTATCCTACCCCAGGTCTGGTTAACTTTCTGGTACAACCGGGAAAAGGCTCCCTTTGTGATTTGATTAAGCTGTTGAATGAAGGACTAGTCGTAGACCAACTCTTGGGAGGTGGCGCTGATATATCGGGTGACTTTTCCGTCAACATTGAACTGGGCTACCGAGTTCAGAATGGACAAATTATCGGTCGAGTTAAAGACACAATGATTGCTGGTAACGTCTACACCGTGCTTAAGCAAGTGGTAACCCTAGGTGAAGATGCTGACTGGAATGGACCCTGTTACACGCCGTCATTAATTGTGGAGGGAATCTCTACCACAGGCAAAACTTAGTTTTTAGTAGGAGGAAATGACCGAAAAACCTGTAGGGTGTCTGACGCACAAAGATTAATAACTTTATCCAACATAATTCACAAACGACGAATAACAAAGAACCAATGGCAATCGACTTTCAACAATTTGAGGTCTTGAGTTTTGATTGTTATGGAACGCTGATTGATTGGGAAAAGGGAATTTTAAGAGCCTTAAAATCGATTTTCTCGAATCACAACATTGACATTAGCGACAATCAGCTTCTTGTACTGTTTGCTGAAAAGGAAGCTCTTCAAGAATCAGGAGAGTACTTAAAATACCGAGAAATTCTCAAAAAAGTCGCCCAAAGCATTGGGGAAGAACTGAATGTTGAACTAACCGATTCGGAGTTGAACGCGCTGCCTGATTCAATCCAATTCTGGGAGCCTTTCTCCGACACGGTTGGGGCATTGAAAACCCTCAAGAAACGATGCAAGCTCACAATTATTTCTAATGTCGATAACGACTTATTTGCCTACACGGCTAAAAAATTAGAAGTACCGTTTGACTGGATTATAACAGCAGAAGACGTTAAATCCTACAAACCCTCGTTGCGGAATTTTGAAGTTGCGCTTCAGCGGATGGGGATATCTCCTAACAAGCTATTGCACATTGCCCAAAGTGTTTATCATGATATAGTTCCGGCGAAGAGTATGGGGTTAACAACGGTATGGGTTAATCGTAGAAAAGGCAAAGAAGGCTTCGGGGCAACAGCTCCAGCAAGTGGAATACCAGAGTTGGAAGTACCGGATTTAAAATCATTAGTCTCATTAATATAGCGGTTCTCAATCTAGTGAGGCACAGAGTTGCTAGTTGTAGGGCATAGGGCATAGGGCATAGGGCATAGTAAATGCAATTAGGGTGTACCTCACGCCCCCCTTGAAACGCTATAGATCTAGATTGATGGGTTGATTGGCGAATGGGGAGGAGTTGTCCAATCCTCAGTTCCTAAACCCAAAGAGGTACTCAGCGCAGGTCGGGTGGTCAAAGCAATGATTATCAACGGCTTGGGCTTTATGTCGGCACCACTATACCTGTGTGGAAGGGCAAGTAGTTTATCTATTTCAGGTCTAGACGATCTAGGAAAAGTTTATTGTTATATGCCAGCCATATTATAAGTGAGGGCGGCTGGCGGTATTGAAATGCTACGAGAAAGCGCTCTCCTATCCAGTTAATAGAATATTACAAATAGCTTAACAGAACCGTACTTTTTGTTACATTTTCCAATAATATATTAATATTAATATATAAAAATTAACAATATGCATTTGCGACTCGTCCTCTGGGCGTTAACTTAGCCGTTCTCTCTTCTTGGCAGAAGTATTTAAGAGAGGCTGGAAATCTCGTCCACAATCTTCATGCGCCCCCGGCAAAAAGCACGCAACAATCTGTTAATTGAAGCTTTCTCGTCCTCGCTGAGGGAATCTTCTTCTAGCACAGCAGCCATCAGTCCATATCGATCAGCGAGTGTAATGTTGCCAGAACTACTGACTTGAGCAAATAGATCAGGGATAGCGCCAGGGAGAAGACGAACTTGCACTTTCATCGAACTCACAGGAACTCTACTCCTATTAAGATGAGCCATTTTTTCTATCCAAAGAGTGATGGAATACTAGGAGGAATGGTGATACTCCTCAGCGTTTCGGGTGAGTCAGGCACTATTTTTTTGCGATCGCACTCTTATTCGAGTGTGACTGAGAAGGCAACCAGGCATGATGCTTGATCGCTCCTTAAGTGAGCTTCATCACAACTTTATATCCAGCACTGTAATACCTATCACGCTTGTTTTGACGAGTTATGCAAAAAAAGCGTAGCTGCCCTTCTCGTAGACTCCCAATCGAGTGAATCTTTGTTGGTACGTTCAAACTACTTTTTTGATGCCACCTATCCCTGAGAATGAATGCAATCATAAGGGTGTTTATTTTTCTATGAATGCCATAAAAAGTGTAAATATTATCAGCAGAGAAAATAGTTACAGATAGTAGGTAGTTAGTAGTCGGTGGTAGGAAGTAGGAATAAAAAACAAAATCACCTTTTCTATGCCCTATGCCCCATGCTCCATGCCAGCCCTCACCAGTGATGTTTAATTTCACCGACCTACTTGGTTGCATAATTTGCACGACTGTGATATTGGTAAAAACAGTGACAAAATTTTGCGATCGCAAATTAATTGACAAAAAAATTGCGAGGTTTTGTCAGTCTAGGTTACTAGATTGTTCCTTAAGGTCAGGAAAACTTTTGAGCAAACTATCAGCAAGATTTTTTCCACAGAATCGAGCCAAAAGATTTGTTCAAAATTCAAAAAATCTAACATCAGGGGACTTGAAATTAATGAGCATCAATAAGACTGAACTCACAGCTGAACTGAATCTACAGTCGGCCAATGACGTGACGACAGCGCAACAGCAACTCAACCACTCTGATACTGAGGCTTCTTTCCTCAATGAAGTGGAGGCAACTGAAGTTCGCCGATACTTTCAGGGACTCAGCGCTGGTTTAACC
>JAIUYC010000306.1 GCA_020216575.1 Coleofasciculus sp. S288
GATCGCGATCCAGTGGTGCCCATCGTTGTGGATCGGATTGCGTAAAGATCACTACACTCTTGACCTGAAGCGCCGCCGCTAGATGAGAAACTCCTGTATCATTGCAGACTAGTAAGCAGGCATCATTGAGGAGAGCCGCCATTGCTCCCAAACTCGTGCAACCTGCTAAGTTAAGGCTTGGAGCCTTCATCATCGACGCCACCGCCTTACATAGCTCAACCTCGTGCTTTGAGCCGGTGAACACTACGCGCAAACCCAACTCAGCAAGCGCATCGGCTACCGCAGCAAATTCCTCCGGTTGCCAGCAGCGAGTTAGGGTACTGGCACCAGGATGGATGCAGACGTACTCTCCCTTGGCAAGGTTATGGACTTGAGCGATCGCATTCAGTTCTTGTTTATCCTCTTCGTAGAGGGGAAACTCTAACTCTTCCCCTTGAGACGGTATTCCCAAAAACTCCATCAGCCTTACGTAGCGCCGCACTTCTGATTCTTGGGCAATATAGGGTAGAAAACGGTTTTCATCGGGGCAATACTCACCGGGGAGGAAAAACCCTGCATTCATGCGAGCACCCAACAGTACAGTCAGGGGATTGGTGATGGTTCCACTGCCATGCATCTGGATGGCTAAGTCGAATTGCTCGTTGTGTACCACTTGCAGGAAAGGCGGGATGTGTTGGACTTGCAGAGGTTGTTCTGGTAATCCTGGAAAGCCAGGGAATTCTAATAGTCTGTCTAAATAGCGGTTAAAACGTTTGACTAAGGGCTTGACTGAGGGTAAACCAATCAGGATAATTTCTGCTTGAGGGAATGCCGCACGTAGCGATCGCAATCCAGGAACCGCGCACAGAAAGTCGCCAAGTCCCCCAAGTGCACGGATAACAGCAATTCGTTGCAGAGTAGGTTCTCCAAGTTGGGGAGTGTGATTCACGAGCTTAGTTTGCAATGTTCACCCATCCTTTTCATGTAGGGGAAGATTAATGTTGATTTTGATAAAGCCATCCTGCTCAGGTGGATGCATCCGTCTAAGGAGTGAAGTTAACCCACGATTTAAGGCGGGCAAGATGCCCACCCCACAGGAGATAGTTGGATATTTTTTTGTTTAAAAGTCCCTTATCTTATATCAAGTGGGGAAGGGGGAAAGGGAAAGGGGGAAAGGGGAAGGGGAAATACCACTTTCATTCATGGCTGTGAAATTTTTTCATCGGGACTACCTTGTGTTTCTTAGGAGCACCGCACTAGGCCGCAATCGCCCCCGTTATGAATGAAAGAAACACTTCCCTCTTCCCTTCTGCCCTCTGCCTTCTGCCTTCTGCCTTGTGTTTCTTAGGAGTTATCTCAACTAAAAGTCAACCAACCAAAAACCTGTTCAACTGTCAGTTCCAACTCAATTCCCTTGAGGATTGGCAACTGAGCAGTACCTTCAAACAATTCCACTCGCTGACCGGGAAACACGGCTAGAATACTCTCTTCTTCTGGGTCTATTAACCACCCTACCTCGATGCCGTGCCGCGAACAATGTAACAGGTTACCCAGCACTTTAGTTTGTCTCTGGTCTGGAGAAAGAATTTCAATTGCCCAGTCAGGATGAATCTCAAAGCGGTTAGCAATTTTGCCTGATGATTTAAAGGGAATTCTTTCCCACCGAAACACGGCAACATCAGGGATAATTGAATCGCCTCCAAACGTGCAGCGTAGCTCTGGGAAGGCGTAAGCGAACTTGGGTGTTTCGGTTACTTGGTTGATGACTGTACACAGTTTAGCTTGCAATCGGCTATGTTCGCCTTGAGGCATCGGCTTCTGAATAATTTCTCCCCTAATAAATTCTGATGCAGGCTTAGTTTCTGGAAGCTTTAGGAACTCTTCTAGGGTCAGCTTGGGTTTAATGACTGGGGTCACAGTTCACTCATCCTTCATTAGGTGTGGGACAGTGCTAGTTTAATTATGTGCGTTAGCGAAGCGGAACTAAAGGCTCATCGCATCTTTACTTCATCCAATATACGCTAGCGACGCATCCCGCTCTTGCTTATCGCACCCTCAGTTATCCCAAGTACTAAGATCGCGTTTTTCAAAGATTAAGTGCTACAGGCTTTTGTTGAGTAGATAAAGCTTCTGCATCCATGAGTTCTTTGACTTTCTCAAAGATTAAAACTTCTTTTTCTTCCTGATTCGTTAATTTGTCGTAAAAATAAGTATCGGAAAACCACTGCTCGAAGGCTATTTTTAACAAGCCATTAGAATAAAGCTTAAACCTCCAATACTTAGACACTCTGTTGTCAATGACCTCAAATAACGGCGCAGGGTTCTGCATGGGATAATACATATAATTATCATCGCAAATATAGTACCAAACGCTTCCCTGCCATTCTTTTAGAGCGTAAACAGTATAGTCTTTGCCAACGGTTAGTGGAAACTCAGTTTCTTTTTTATAACCTTTCGCGGGAGCGATGTAACTTTCAGGAAGAGATGCCCCAGTATTGGCGATACAACGAATTATCATAATTGACCGACCTCATTGGTTTTTAGGTGCTGTTTTGGGATACTGTCGTTCAAGGATAGGATAAAGCGATAACCCTAACGGGATTCCTTCGGATCGCATCTTCACCTCATCACAATACGATCACAACTCATCCAACTGTGATAAAGAGCGAACCTCAGGTGAAAACAGCGAACGCTCCATTATATGTAAGCGTTGCATCCAGAAGAAAGCTGATCGTGCCCTCAACTCACCTAAAGTGCTAAGATTGCCCTATTCAAAGATTAAATCGGCAGTGAAATAAAGAGCAAAACATGACTCTAGAGGTAGTTTTAAATCTAGTGAAGCAGCTTTCCCTTGGGGATAAGTTGCGGTTGATTAAGCTAGTCGTTCCTGAAATTGAACAAGAATTAGTTGCTAAGCGTCCTACTCCTCGCAAATCGTTGTGGGGTTTGTGTGCAGACTTGGGAACAGCACCGTCTGCAACTTATATTGATGAGGTTCGGAAGGCAGAATGGGCTAATTTCCCAAGGGAGGATATTTAGTGCTGCGTGCTGTTGCTGATTCCAGATTTACCCGATCGCATTATTGCTGCTACAGCGTTGTATCTAGGCTTGCCCGTTATTAGCCGCGATCATCGGATTCAACTTTCAGATGTAGACACTATCTGGTAGAGGGCATGAATGTTTATGCGATCGCACCTTATCTCTCAACTGCGATCGCATCTTCAGGCGATCGCGTCTCTTTCCACCCTATCCCTCTCTCTCCCCGTTGATAGTTCACCCAAGTTAAGAGCGATCGCACAGACGCTACATATTGCAGGGGTACGATACCAAAGCCCCTACGTTGGTGGTTTAGAGACTTTCTTTGCGTAAGTCCTGTTATATTTGAACGCAACTTCGTATTAGCCACCAAGGGGAACCCGAATTCAACGAACGGGTTGCCATTACTTACCAAGGGGAACCCAAATTCAACGAATGGGAACCCAAATTTAACGAATGTGTACCCATTCGTTATCATCAAGTTCACTTTCCTTTGGAACATGAACTCGTTACCGATTAATGGGAACCCAAATTCAATCAAGGACATCCCAAAGTGGCAAATTACCCACAGCGTAGAAGTCTGGGGCTATTGCATTTAACAAGAAGGGAACGGGGAACAGGGAACGGTGATAGTGTTAGCGAAGGGATTCGCGATCGCTTTCTTAACGACACGAAGTGCGGGAAGGGGGAGATTGAAAGCCCCTCTCTACTCTTAACTCTCTTCTCGACTCCAGACATACTTTTGACAAGTTTCGCAGGCTTGCTTCTCCACTTCAGTCTGAGGATTTTTAAACACGGGATGGTAACGTAATCGGTTACAGCAGACTTCGAGCCACGCCCGCCAACCCCCTGGCCATAACCGCACGGTGCCGTCACCACTACCACAGACAATCATCTGGTCATCCCGGCTAAAGGCGACGGAACTGACCCAACCCTCATGCCCTTGCAAAGGTTGACCAATCGGGTTGCCTTCAATGTCCCACAACCGCGCGGTTTTATCAGAGCTACCACTGACAATCAGCTTGCCATCCCGGCTAAAGGCGACTGAATTGACCCAATTCTCAGGCCCTCGCAAGGGTTGACCGATCGGGTTGCCTTCAATGTCCCACAACCGCACCGTTTTGTCAGCACTACCACTGACAATCAGCTTACCATCCCGGCTAAAGGCGACTGAATTGACCCAACCCTCATGCCCTCGCAAGGGTTGACCGATCGGGTTGCCTTCAATGTCCCACAACCGCACCGTTTTGTCAGCACTACCACTGACAATCACCTGGTTATTGGGGCTAATCGCGACTGAACTTACAGCATACTCATGCCCTTGCAACGGTTGAGCAATCGAGTTGCCTTCAATGTCCCACAATCGCACGGTTCCGTCATCACTACCACTGACAATCATCTGGTCATTGGGGCTAATTGCAACTGAATAGACAGAATTCTTATGCCCTCGCAACGGTTGACCAATCGGATTGCCCTTAATGTCCCACAATCGCACGGTTTTGTCGTTACTACCACTGACGATTAGCTTGCCATCAAGGCTAATCGCAACTGATCTGACAGCATCCTTATGCCCTCGCAACGGTTGACCAATCGAGTTGCCCTTAATGTCCCACAACCGCACGGTTTTGTCAGTACTACCACTGATGATCACCTTGCCATCAAGGCTAATCGCAACTGAACTGACATAACTCTTATGCCCTTGCAAGGTGATTGGTACCCTCGCCTTTGTCATCGCTTGATTGAGGCTCCCCTGAACGGGAGTGAGAATCTTCTCTTCACCTAACTGGTCTAAATTCAAGCCCATTGTTTGAATTGCCAACACCAACGCATCTAACGGTTGAACAGGTAGTAATTTCAACACTATGACGGCTTGCCCTCGCAACTCCGATTCAGTCCGCGCTTGATTTAATACTCTTTTTTCTGCCTCTAAACGGACTTGAGCGGCTTGACTCTTCTGGATAAATTCCTGAGCAAGCTGATTTAAATGACCAAGATGGAGATACTTCTCTAGATACTCCTCGGCTTCCTTCAATCTTGACCCCTGCAACAGGTACGCAACTTCATCCAGCTTACCCCTGCCTCGACTATTCCACTCTTTTGCTGCCGCTTCGACTTTGCGCTGAATCCGGATTGCCTCTCGATTTTCCTCTATCCACTGACGCAACCGCCCCCAATGCCGAATCAACGCCTCATGTGCCACATCCACCACAACTTCAGTCTGCTCTGAGTCTGCCCCTCGTATTTCATCCGTGACTAATAACCGAGCATCGGCTAACTTGCCAATTATCCGATTTACCAGAGATTCTGAATGCTGCTTGTTGATTAAGTCCCGTTTCCATACCCGCCGCCGAGTGTCCTCTGTTCCCTCCCCTAACTGGGTTAACGCCAGAAAAATGCATTGAGCAACGAGCTGCTCTTCGGCTGAAAGCGCTTCATAAACCTGATTCGCTTGTTTTTCCAGTGCGCCTTTAACTCCATCCAACTGCTCGTAGTTCGTTAGCTTCAGTTGAGGTGTCAGCAATGTCTGTTGCTGCTGCCATTGCTTGCGCCACTGTTCCCACAGTTCCGTCAGAGCAAACTCTAGCAGGGGCAAACTCCCCGGAGAACCTTGCACATCGGCAATCATCCGCTGCACCAGTTCCGGTTCTACCTTTAATCCCACCAACTCAGCCGGTTGAGTAATCGCTTCCCTCAACTCTGCCGCATTTAACGGCGTCACAGGTACACAGTTTGCTTTGATTTGTTCAGTCAATCCGGCATACTGCTGCTCTAAGCACTTCCCATAAAAATCCGCCCGCATCGTAATCACAACTCGGAGTTTCCCCTCGGTTTGCTCCAATGCCCCTAACAAAC
>JAIUYC010000307.1 GCA_020216575.1 Coleofasciculus sp. S288
GGTTCTAGAAGAAGAGTTACAAACCAGTTCCCGACCCGATGTGATTTCTCACATGCTAGACACCCTCACGAGCGGACACACTCAGGTGATTGAGAGCCTAGCTGAAATTGATATTGTGGGGCATCGGGTGGTACATGGCGGACAAGAGTATCAGATGCCAGTTCGGGCAACGTCTGAGGTAAAGGACACCATTAAACGCTTATTTGCTCTAGCCCCAGCACACAATCCAGCGAATCTAGAGGGAATTGAACTGCTAGAGAAGCGATTGCCAAACGTCCCGCAAGTAGCAGTGTTCGACACGGCATTTCATTCCCACCTGTCCCCGGAAGCTTATGTGTATCCGCTCCCCTATGAGTTGCTAGAGCAGGGAATTCGCCGCTATGGCTTCCACGGCATTAATCATCAATACTGTGCGGGCAAAGCGGCTCAACTGTTGGGTAAGGATTTAGCGGATTTGCGGTTGATTACCTGCCATTTGGGCAATGGCTGCTCTTTAGCTGCTATCCGCCAAGGTCGCAGTGTGGATACAACAATGGGATTTACTCCCCTTGAAGGATTGATGATGGGGTCTCGTTCTGGCTCAGTTGACCCCGGAATCCTGATTCATCTATTGCGGCAGGGTTACGATGCTGAAAAGTTAGATGAAATGCTCAATCGGGCTTCGGGATTAAAGGGAATTTCTGGTGTATCGGGCGATTTGCGGCAGGTTAGGGTGGCGATTGATGAGGGCAACTCTCGCGCCAAACTAGCCCTTGATATGTATGTACATTCCCTCCGCCGAAACATGGGTGCGATGCTTGCCTCACTCGGAGGATTAGACGTTTTAGTGTTTACGGGAGGGGTTGGGGAAAATTCGGCAGCAGTACGAGCAGGGGCTTGTGAAGCCTTTGAGTTTCTCAATTTGAAACTCATCCCCGAAAAAAATGCTCAGTCACAAAAGGATGCGGATATTACAGCCGCAGATTCAGCCGTGCGGGTGTTAATTGTGCAGGCTCAAGAGGATTGGGCAATCGCACAGGAGTGCTGGAAGTTGATTCAATCAGAATTATACTGACCGATTCCGATCGCCAAAGGGTAAGATGCAGTTTATAACTCAGCTCTGAACGCCATTCGCCTAGGCGTCAATCACGGGGACAAAGGGGCTGAGGCGAGGCATTTTGGGTTCGGAGATTTCGTTCTGGGGAGCGACGGACGGCTTAACGGGGATAGTATTTTTACCCGTAATATCCATCCAAGAGTTTGCGATCGCACTCCCCGTCACTAACACTGCACCGACAAGAATCCATAACACTGGTGATTTACACCGGGATTTTCCGATTTTATTCTTTTTTTGAAGCTGTTGAGCAACTTTGCGCCTATTACCTTTGTTCAGTACTGAGTTTGACATTAGATTGGAGGAGGAACGAATTAGGAGATATTCCTTTAAAGTATCTACTCCTCTAGATCCATAACTCTATCGAGAGAACAATTCTCGCTCTATCACAGGAGCGAATTCAGGCTTCATGCCTGCTCGCTCGGAGTACTATAGGAGAATCGCCCTATCCTGTACTGCCTCACCAATTTGAGGGCGATCGCATAATTACAGCTTCAAACGGTACGATACCCGCCTCTTCACTTTTAATACAACGAGCCGCCTCCCGTGATAAATCCAAATTTCTGTTTTTGTCGGGAACATACGGACCTCGGTCATTAATTCGGACAATTACAGACTCACCATTTTCCAGGTTTTTCACCTTCAGATAAGTATCAAACGGCAAGGATGGATGGGCGGCGGTAAGTTCGCGCTGATTGTACGTTTCCCCAGTGGCAGTGAGGCGACCGTGAAAATAGGGAGCATACCAAGACGCCAGTCCTTCAAATGTATTCTGCGTTTCTACCAGATTATACATTCGCCTCTGAGCTTCTGCTAGCTGCAACGGTTCTTTTCTCAGAGCAGTGCGGAGATTGTTAGCCCATTCAATGGCAAGTAGTTCTTCGTTGCGTCCTAAATCTTTTGCTAGCGCCTCATCAATCTTAAACAAAATGCGATCGCCCACTTTCACCACAGGAACCCCCTCAAGGACTGCGGCTTCGATTGATAAGGTATTTAAATCCGAGTCATATAAATTAGAGAAAACTTGTTTCAGACGCTGAGCCATTCGCTCTGCCTGGTGCTGGTAAGGAACTTGTGCAATTAAGCGTTCCTTTATCCAAACTTGGAACTGCTCGCGAGTGGTATTCTCAGTCGAGGAATCAGCCGCAAAGGCTTGGCGGCTTAGTAGTTGTGCATATCGCCAAAGTCCTCGTTTTGCACGTCGTTGCTTATCGTTTTGCTTTTCCCCAACTTGCTCTGAAGAGTGAGAGCTGACAACCATCACTGACGAAGCAACTGTCTTTCCTAGGGGTTCAACCCGCTGACCCCAGCTGAATAAATTCTGCACCACTTGCAAAATTTGCTGGGGCAGCGTTGCTTTTGATACATCATCAGGGGACGTTTCCTGGGATGAATGGGATGAAGCAGATGGAACTGTTGTGACGGGGACAGAGTCTTTATTTTGTTCTGACTCTGGACGACAGAAAACGCCTTTCTCCTGGGCTGAATGGAAAGGATGACGGACAGCAGCTTGAGCTTGCTGGGGTTGAAACGGGAAACTGCCTGTACTGACCTGAAACGCTAGGTTAGGTATCGCTGCAACGGAGGAGTTGGAAGACGAAGCTCTTGATGGAAGCGGTGTCTGAAAAAGGGGGGTTGGTATTTCAATCGGGCTGCTAACAACTGAGAAAACTCTCGCGGGGAAAACACTGGCGAGGTAATCGGGTACTTTGAGAAACCCTTGGTGAGACGCAAGAAAGCAACTGACCCAGGAGGTCACCCAAATAAATCCGAGAAGTGGCATGAGCAGTGAAAGTGAAGTCTAGAAATAGAACGCACTCTTTCAAGTAAACCGTACTTCAGTATACAGAGTTCTAGGATCAAAAGATCCACCCTGAGGGTGATCCCTGTCAACCCCTAGATCGGATTTGTCCGCGATCGCCTTTCGTTGGGGATCAAAAAAAACGCTTAATTTTTAATCTCTAGGAAGTCATTCAGCTATAGTGGCTTTTGTTGAAATACCCTACTTTAACTTATCATGAACACCTTGACATTTTACATTGTTGATGTTTTTGCAGTTAAGAAGTACACGGGCAATCAACTTGCTGTCTTCACGGATGCAGATACCATCTCTGACGCTCAAATGCAACGAATTGCTAAAGAAATAAATTATTCTGAAACAACGTTTATTACCTCTTCAGGACTCCGCAATGGTGGCTACGATGTCCGTATCTTTACGCCAGAGACAGAACTGCCCTTTGCAGGGCATCCCACCTTAGGAACTGCATTTATTATCCAACAAGAGATTATTACTCACCCCGTTGAAACCGTTAACTTGAATTTAAAAGTTGGACAAATCCCGGTCACCTGGAAAACTGAGGAAGATGGGAGCGAGTACTTGTGGATGCGTCAAAAATCGCCCATTTTTTATCAAATATTAGAGAGTAATGCGCTAGCCTCCGTACTAAGCCTAAATCCAGATGAGATTGATTCTCGGTTTCCCATTCAGGAAGTTTCTACAGGTGTTCCGTTTATTATTGTTCCCTTGAAAACGCACGCCTCTTTGAAGCGAATTAAAGTCAACCGAGAGAAATATTTTAACCTAGTAGAAAAAACGCAAGCCAAAGATATCCTAGTATTTTGTCCTGAAACCTATGCCCCAGAAAATGATTTGAGTGTCCGTGTATTCGCTGAATCTCTAGGTATTCCAGAAGACCCAGCCACTGGAAGTGCTAATGGTTGTTTAGCTGGGTATTTAGTCAAGCATTCCTACTTTGGGGACGAGTCGGTGAATGTTAGGGTTGAGCAGGGATATGAAATTGGTAGACCTTCGCTGTTACTGCTTGAGGCACAGAAAAATGAGGAGACGATAGACGTGTCGGTGGGTGGTAAGGTGGTGATGGTTGCTAAAGGGGAATTTGTTTAAGTGCGATCGCATTGGCGGACAATTGGGGCTAGCAGCTTGCTTCATCCCTGCAAGAGCAGGTTTAGCCAGTCCCCGTTGCAGCCATAGTATGTGACGTAGGAGAACCATGTTGGACTTAAAAGAACGCCTACACACCCACCTGATTGAGATAGTACGCGATCGCGACCCCTACCTAAACACGGCGGGACATTTCTTTGTCCAGCAATACATCCGTCAACAACTAGAACAGTGGGGAACGCTAGAAACCCATGAATTTAAAGTCCAGGGCAAAACCCACCACAATCTCATCCTGAACATACCCCCGCTTGGTAAGGAAAGAGTTCCCCCCATTCTCATTGGCGCACACTACGATGCCGTCCCCGGAACGCCTGGGGCTGATGATAATGCGACTGGTGTTGCCGCCCTTCTGGAATTCGCAAGAGCTTTTGCCATCGAACCCTTAAAAAAATACCCAGTCCGACTTGTTGCGTTCGATATGGAAGAATATGGCATGGTTGGCAGTTCTCACTATGCCGCTGAGTTGAAGCAACAACAGCAACCCCTGCGCTTAATGCTTTCCTTAGAGATGTTGGGGTATTGCGATTCAACTCCAGGTTCGCAGCGCTACCCTGCTGGATTAGAACGCTTCTATCCCAATCGGGGTAACTTTATTGGTCTGATTGGTAATTTACTTACCATTCCTGACTTAATTCGCCTCAGACGCAACATTCGTAAAACAGGAACGCCCAGTGAGTGGTTACCTGCACCCAATCGGGGTGTTATCGTTCCTCAAACGCGACTGAGTGATCACGCTCCGTTTTGGGATCGAGGCTATCGAGCGATAATGGTGACCGATACGGCTTTTATGCGAAATCCTAATTATCATAAATCAACTGATACGATAGAAAGCCTCGACTTAGATTTTCTCTGCGGTGTTTGTCGAGGTTTAGAGAGTGGCATCCGGCGTTTGTAATTTATTGATTAGAAATCGGTTGGCGAGTACTTTGGCAAAAATTTACATGAAACTCATTAAGGAGCCGTAATCTTCTATTGCCATTTTCTCCGATCGCTTGCTAGATTAGCAGCGAAATTGCAACAAACTTTTGTAGAATATCAAGCCCGTTTAAAGATGGGTTATTAGATAGTTCATTGTTCCGGACAGGGAACCATGTGCATGGATGAAAGTAACAATGAACAATGAAGAATAAACAACCACTGCATCCCAAGGGATGGGGGAACTGGGCTTGATAGAATTCATTGTTGCTTTGGTTGCTCATGGATAGTTTGTGAAAATAGATGAAAAATTTATATTTACAGGTAGCTATAGCATTGGGAACGTTGCTAGCTACAGTAAGTGCGGGTTCTGGTGTTCAAGTGCTTGCGGCAGAAGCCAATTTTGAGCAGGGTTCGACATCGTTTCCAGGACTTGTTGCTCAGGCGAGAATTGCCGAGGAATTATTGAGTCAAGCCAGTGAGTTACTGGGAAGCGGGGAGTATGAAGAAGCACTCACTGTCTTTGAACAAGTGTTGAAACTGAAGCGAGATTCGTTCAGTGCTTGGTACTGGCACGGCTATATATTGAGTCACTTGGAGCGATACGAAGCGGCGATCGCGTCATTTGACGAAGCGGTTAAAATAAAACCGAATTATGTTCTAGCCTTGTATGCAAAAGCGAATGCATTATACAAATTGCAACGGTATGAGGATGCGATTAACGTTTGCGATCGCGCCCTAAAACTCAATTCAGAACACTATCAAGCCTGGAGTTTGCGAGGATTGGCGCTCTATCGCTCGCATCGTACCACTGAAGCGCGCGCGTCTTTGGAACAAGCAACAAAAATTAATCCAGATGACCTTGAAACAACTGGATTCCTGACACT
>JAIUYC010000308.1 GCA_020216575.1 Coleofasciculus sp. S288
AAGCTGGAGAAAACTGCTCAGTCTTTGGGGTTTCAACTCGTTGCTCAGCCTCAAGACTTAGCCTGAGTTTCTTAGGAGGACTTGAGCTATGAGCCGTGGAATTGATTCCACGGCGGATAAATGGACTCGTGCAAGATGTCAGGAAAGGGACTTTGAGGAAGGAGGGGAAGTTGGGGAAAGTAAGTATTTGTAACTATTCCGAGTTGCACAACTGCGTTCTAACTATACTTAATTAGCTTCTCAATATATCTCCTGAGATAGATATGAAATGGCGCTTTAGTGATGTAGATATGACTGGCGCAGCTTCCACTCAGTTGGGCAAAACTCCTGAGGGATTGGGTGAGAAGAATTTCACGACGCTGGTCAGTTGGTGGCGTTGTTGCTGGCAGGTAGGGATAGGAGTTACTTTCGGGATGAGTGGAGCGATGGCGTTATTCACTACTCCTGCCTTGGCTCAAATTACCCCCGATGCCACGTTAGGAACTGAACGTTCGGTTGTGACACCGCATGTTGACATTAGGGGGCTTCCTGCCGATCGAATTGATGGTGGAGCGTTGCGAGGTGCGAACCTCTTCCACAGCTTCCGAGATTTCAATGTTAGGGATGGGCAGCGAGTTTATTTCACAAATCCTACTGGAATTGAGAATATTTTCAGTCGGGTGACGGGGATTGAACCCTCAGCTATTTCGGGAACGTTGGGGGTGGATGGGGGAGCAAATTTGTTTTTGCTCAATCCCAATGGCATTATTTTTGGAGAAAATGCGCGGCTGGATATTGCAGGTTCGTTGGTAGTGAGTACAGCGAACAGTTTGGTGTTTGACAATGGTCTACAGTTCAGTACAACCAATCCAGAAACACCACCATTGCTGACAATTAATTTGACTCCAGGGTTGCAGTATGACTCGAATCCACGGGGAGCAATTAACAACGCTGGAAATTTAGCGGTAGGCGCAACTCGTACTTTAACGTTCCACGGGGACACAGTTACCAGCAGAGGTTCGCTAACTGCACCAGGGGGAATGGTACAGATTTTAGGCGATCGCATTGGCTTATTTGATAATGCTCGTATTGATGTCTCCAGTGAGACAGGCGGCGGCACAGTACTGATTGGGGGAGATTTTCAGGGTAAAGGCGAAGTCCCTCATGCTACTCAAACATTGATTGGTTCAAATGTGATGATCAACGCGGATGCGATCGACAGTGGTGATGGGGGTAGAGTCATTGTTTGGTCGGATGAAGTAACTCGTTTCTATGGAAACATTAGCGCTCGTGGCGGTGCGAACTTTGGTAATGGTGGGTTTGTTGAAGTTTCTGGCAAACAAGTTTTAGATTTTAACGGACGAATAGATACTGCTGCGCCCAACGGAGAAATCGGCACTCTACTGCTCGATCCCACGAATATTGAAGTTGTGGGGATTGGAGCGGAAACATTTAGCTTAACAACTGTTGATGACTTAGACGATCCGGATATCGGTGGTGATGGTGACACCAAGATTAATGCGAATGCCATCGATTTTGCGATCGCTAATGTCATCCTTCAAGCAACAAACGATATCACCTTCAATGCTGATCTTTTTTTCTTCAACTCGGGTGTAGGACTCACTGCCCGAGCGGGTAACAATATTGTTGTGAATAATTTCATTGGCACACTGGAGGGAGAGGTTGAGCTTATAGCAGGAGGTAATATATCCCTGACTAGCGCCTTCGGCAGTATCTTCACAGATGGTGCGAAGGTTATGTTGAGTGCTGAGAGTAACGTCTCTCTGGCGGATGGAGCTGTAGTCGATTCATCGGGTTGGCTAGTTGGGACTAATAGCGGTGATATCACGGTTAAAACTGGCTCTCTCTCCTTAACCAATGGAGGTCAGCTAATTGCAAACATCTGGACGGTGAATGGAGATGCTGGAAATATATCTGTTCTAGCCAGAGATACTATCTCAATTTCAGGTGAGTCCGGTATATTTAGCACCGTAGAGCCTGGAATCCTAGGTAATGGAGGGGATATTGAAATTCAGGCGCGATCGCTTTCTCTCACAGGTGGTGCTCAAATTGAAAGTATCCTCTTTCGAGGTGAACCTGGTGGAACAGGAACGGGTGGCAATCTTCGGATCAACACGACTGATTTTGTTAATATTTCTGGCACTAGCCCGAACGGATTTTCTAGCGGCTTGTTTGCCAGCACCGAGAGAGGGGCAAACGGTTCAGCCGGAAATATTGATGTAACGACAGGAGCTTTCCGCGTTGCTGAGGGTGCACTGGTTAACGCCCTAACCGCTAGTGCAGGAAATGCAGGAAACGTGACAATTAATGCCAACACCTTTGAAGCGGTGAATGGTGGACAAATTCTCACCTTAACTCGCGATCGCGGTATGGCTGGGAACATCACAATCAATGCTACTGATAGCATTACCCTTTCTGGAACCGATCCAACTTTTACAAACCGCCTGCGTACCTTCGGGCCTGGTGTTGTCAACAATGAAGGGGCAGCTAGTACTCTAATTCCTGACGCTGCTTTTGGCTCTACAGGAAATGGAGGAAGCCTTTTCCTCAACACATCAAAGCTAACGGTTACAAATGGGGCAGTTGCCTCTGCTTCTACATACGGTGCTGGAGATGGAGGCAATTTAATTATTCGTGCTTCTGACTCTGTAAATGTAAATAACAACGGTTTTTTATCTGCCGGTGTTCATCAAACTGCTACAGGAGAGGGAGGAATTCTCACAATTGAAACAGAGCGGTTACTCGTCGCGGATAAGGCAAGTATCTCAACATCCACTTTTGGCGCTGGAGATGCAGGAGACTTGACCATTCATGCATCTGATTCAGTGGAAGTGAGCCGAAACAGTATTTTATCTGCCCGTGTTAATTCAACCGCTACGGGAGATGGGGGAAATCTTACGATTGAGACGGGACAACTCGTTGTTCGAGATGGAAGGATTTCAACCTCTACATCTGGTGATGGGAAAGCAGGAAATTTGACCATTCAAGCGGCTGACTCTGTCAATGTAACCCATGGTTCTCTATCTACAGGTGTTACTGAAACAGCGACAGGAGACGGGGGAAATCTCTTAATTGATACCCAACGGTTAGCCCTTCAAGATGGAGGATTCATCTCTGCGGCTACCTTGGGCGAAGGGCAGGGAGGTGACATTGAGATAACTGCCACTGACGTTGTGAACGTGTTTGGAGGACACTCTTCTAGCAGCATTACTACTTTTACTACAGGTTCTAGACCAGCAGGCGACTTGATAATTACGACTGGGCGGTTAATCGTGAGAGATAAGGCAGATATCTCAACGACCACACATGGTGCTGGAGATGCAGGAGACTTGACCATTCATGCATCTGATTCGGTGGAAGTGAATGGACAGGGTGGGATCAGCGCTGATGCTTTTGAAGGCACAGGACATGGTGGAGATGTAACGATTGAGACAAGACAGTTAATTGTGCAAAATGGAGGACAGATTTCATCCGGGACATTTGACTGGGGAGATGCAGGACATCTTACTATTCGTGCTTCTGATTCGGTGAGATTGGTTGGAACATCAGCTAATGGCGCTTCCAGTGGCTTATTTGCTTCATCTGAGGGAGGTGGCAACGCTGGAGGCTTGAGCATTACGACTGGAGACTTAATTGTTCAAGATGGTGCTGCTGTATCAGTCGGTGGATTAGGGGCAGGAAATCCAGGCAATCTCACTGTGACAGCGGGTACTATCTTTCTTGATCGAGGCACTCTTACCGCAGCAACGACATCAGGTTCGGAGGCAAACATCCAGCTAGAAGTGTCAGATTACATCTTGATGCGTAATCGGGGTTTAATCACTGCCAGAGCATTCAATAACGGCAGTGGCGGCAACATCGATATTGATACTGGTTTTATCCTTGCTGTCCCCGAAGAAAATAGTGATATTATTGCCAATGCCTTTGAAGGACCAGGCGGACGAATTAATATCACGGCTCAAAGCATCATTGGATTGCAAGAGCGCGACCCCCTAACGCCTTTAAGTGACATCAATGCAAGTTCAGAGTTTGGCTCGGATGGAGACATAGTTATCAATCAGCCTGATGTTGACCCCAGCCGAGGGTTAGCTCAGTTGCCTTCTAATTTAGTGGATGCTGAAGGGTTAATTGACCGCAGTTGTTCTCCCGGAGGTGCAGCAACGAGAAGCAGCTTTACCATGACAGGACGTGGTGGTTTGCCACCCAATCCGCTCGAGCCTCTTGATACGGATGCTGTCGTGAGTGATTGGGTTAGCCTCGACTCTGAAGAAGAAAACACCGCACCGACTGAGGAGATAACACCAAGCCGTTCGACTCCGAAGCAAATTGTGGAAGCTCAGGGGTGGGTTGTCAATAAGAAAGGGCAGATTGTCCTTATCACTCAAGCTCCCGAAGTGACTTCTCAAGGGCAAGGGTTTCCAAGCGCTGAATGTAAAGCTCCGTAAGATATGGCAAAAGGCAAAGGGCAGAAGGTTTATTACTATTACGGGGTCGTTTCAGCTGTTAAATCTGTCGTAACCTTTATGGCGATCGCTATACCTCAACATCTTACTTAGTTAGTATGTAGTTTTTAATTGATAGTAGAGAAAAATTGAGGGGGGCAAATGGTCAAGAAGTGGCATAGATATTTCCCCAAATTTAAAATTTTCAAGCGCTTGCGCTTCGTTAAAAGCAGTTACGCTAAGAGAAAAGTTAGTATTTTTTACGTTTTCCTATTCGTTTTTTCGTTTTGCTTGACTGCTTTAGTATACGTTCCTGTAACAAACGCGATCGCACCTCCGGTTACCAATCAGGTTTCTGCCAACCCGCAAACCTTGCTCCGACAGGGTAAAGCCTTCTACGATGCCGGACAGTTTGCCGAGGCAGTAACGGTTTTGCAACAGGCAGCCGATGCGTTCAAAGCGCAAGGAAATCAATTGCAGCAAGCGATCGCATTAACCAATCTCGCGTTAGCCTATCAACAACTGGGACAGTGGAGTGAAGCCCAAGATGCAATTACGTCCAGCCTGCAACTCCTGCAAAATGCCAACAAAACCGACCCACTCAAGGTCAAAGGTGCAGCCCTCGACGTTCAAGGGCAATTGTATCTTGCCCAAGGACAACCTGAATCCGCTCTAGAAAGCTTCTCATTAGCTGCTACAACTTACGCCCAAGCCGGAGACGACAGTGGTGTTATCCGTAGCCACATCAACCAGGCACAAGCCCTGCAAGCTAATGGGTTTTACCGCCGCGCCTTGGACGCTCTCCAAGAGGTTCGTGAAACGCTACACTCCTTACCCGATTCTTCTCTAAAAGCAACTGGACTCAGAAGCCTGGGTAATGCCCTGCGCTTAGTGGGCAGTCTGGACGAGTCTGAGGATGTTTTAAAAGAAAGTCTAGCTGTGGCACAGCGATATGGGGCAACGCGACAGGCAGCACCAACTCAATCCTTCCAAGATACCAGTGCCGCGCTACTCAGTTTGGGCAACACTGCCAGAGCTAAGGCTGATATTCCTGCTGCCTTAAATTACTACCAACAAGCTGCTGCTGTCCCAACTTCACTCACAACTAAAGTACAAGCTCAGCTCAATCAGTTGAGTCTTTTAGTAGAAGTCGGTCAATTTTTAGACGCGCAACGCTTATCCTCCGAAATTCAACCTCTGATGGCGGAGTTACCGACTAGCCGCGCCTCAGTCGAGGCACGCATTAACTTTGCCAGAACCTTAATGAAATTGAGGGATAGGGAAGACGTGCAAACGTTCCATCAGAGCGTTTCGAGAGCGTCTCTTGTCGCACAGCAGCTATCAACTGCCGTGCAACAGGCACAAATCATTCAAGATCCCCGGGCTGAATCTTATGCCTTGG
>JAIUYC010000309.1 GCA_020216575.1 Coleofasciculus sp. S288
ATCAACAACAGCCGTCATAAAAATTACCGGGATATCCTTCGTTTTGTCTGCAAGTTTGAGGCGGCGGCAGGTTTCAAACCCATCCATTTCCGGCATGAGTACATCCAGCAAGATAAGATCCGGTGAGGATTTTTCGAGAGTTTTTAAGGCTTGGTAGCCGCTTTTAGCAACCAGAACGTCAAAGCCAGCCTTTCTTAAAAAATCAGAAACTAATTTAAGATTAGCAAAAGTGTCATCTATTACCAATATTAGTGCTTTTTCTGAACTATTTTGACCAATTTCAGATTTATTCCAATTTTCTTGAAGGTCTTGCTTGCCCTTAAAGTCCTGATTTACTGGCATTTTACAAGTACAAACTATCAGTATTTGTCTTTTCTATTCTGGTTTTCTGTCCAATATTGGTCAACTAACTTTACTACCTCTTCATATTCAAACTCTGCGGCTTCTTTTGCCTCTAGTAGTGCGGCTTGGTGCTGTTTGCGATCGCTGATATCCTCTTAACTGCTTTCCTCAGGCGGTGAATTTCACTAGAACCAAAGCGCCGAGGTTTAGCGATAGCGTTCGGCGGCGTGCTATACAACGTTTAAGCGTTAAAGTTTTGCTCTTACGGCTAGCGAACGCCATTTTTGCCAGGTTCGCGGTTGAAGAAGAAGTGATGTTTCTACCCATTAACACTCCAGCTACCAACTAAACGAGGGACATTTTTCCCCCATCCCCCAAGTTTCAGGGCAGAATCCCAGCTTTTTTTAATTTATATTCCAAAAATGTAATTTGTGTAACAAAACCCCCAAAAACTATAAAGAAAAGCACAAGATTTAATAAAGTAGTTCAGGGGCTATGAAATTATTATGTGTGAGGATATAGAGACACGCCGACTGCAATTAAGGCACTTCACACTTAATGATACAGATGACCTGTATCGCATCTACAGGCATCGTAAACTATTTAAATACATGTCGGATGAAAAACCACTACTGCGGGAACAGGCAAGAGGACTGATTAGTTCTCTAACAGAAACTTGGCAACAACATGGCTTTGGGGTATGGGCGGTCGTTTACAAAAAGCATCAAAAACTAATTGGCCATTGTGGATTTAAGTTTCTCGAAAATACCCCCGAAATCCAAATGGGTTACTTGCTTCTTCCATCCTATTGGGGCATGGGTTTAGGGACAGAAGCCGCCTCAGCAGTGCTGAAGTATGGGTTTGAGATAACCCAGCTTGAAAGAATTGTTGCGATCGCCAAGTCGGAAAACATTGCTTCGCGTCGGGTAATGGAGAAAGTAGGAATGAAATATGAAAAAGATGCCTACTACTACAACAATTTCGTTGTGTACTACTCTATCAAGCAAGAAGATTATTACTCAAATCTCCTGAAATTAAACAGATTCAATGAGGTTAAACCTCTTCCCAATTTAATCTTAGCTTCATAGCGGAAGGGTTAAGAAATAGAAGGTTGTACTCCCATCATTTGAGCCGAATCCGCCGTGTTTTGCAGGAGTTCATCCGTCATTGCCGAGTCGTTGCAAGGTGGTAATGAAGTCGGGATAGGAGATGGCAGCGGCTTCAGCACCGTGGATGGTCGTTGTGTCAGTAGCGTTGAGCGCGGCAACGGCAAGACTCATGGCAATCCGGTGGTCGGTGTGGCTATCTACGTCAGTCCCTGTTAAAGGAGTGCCGCCAGTAATTTCCAAGCCATCGGGTAATTCTGTAACACGCGCCCCCATTCGGTTCAGTTGGGACGCCATAACCGCAAGGCGATCGCTCTCTTTCACTCGCAGTTCTGCCGCGTCCTGAATCAGCGTCGTTCCTTCTGCAAAAACGGCGGCAACTGCCAGAATCGGGATTTCATCGATTAAGCGGGGAATCACATCCCCCGCAATTTTGCATCCTTTCAGGCGTCCGTGTCGCACCCGCAAGTCTGCCACTGGCTCCCCCGCTACCACTCGCTCATTTTCTAAGCCAATGTCAGCCCCCATCATCTCTAAGACTTCCAAAACGCCAGTGCGGGTTGGGTTGACACCGACATTTTCGATCAGCAATTCTGAATCGGGTACAATTGCCCCAGCCACTAACCAAAAGGCTGCTGAGCTAATATCACCGGGAACGATTACCGTTTGCCCGTGCAGGTGTGCAGGTCCGGTTATCGTTGCGCTATGGGTTTCTGGGTCAATGCTAAGTTCTGCCCCAAATGCTCTGAGCATCCGTTCACTGTGGTCACGGGAGAGGGCAGGTTCGGTGACAGTGGTTCGTCCTTCTGCCATTAAACCGGCTAGGAGGATACAGGATTTAACTTGAGCTGAGGCGATGGGGGAGTGGTAGTGAATGGGTTTGAGGTGTTGCCCTTGAATCGCTAGGGGGGCAAGCGCAGCGCCTTGACGCCCCCAGATTTGTGCCTCCATTTGTTGCAACGGTTTGACAACACGAGACATGGGGCGCGATCGCAACGAACTATCCCCCGTTACTGTGAAAAAGCGATCAGGGTGAGAGGCTAAAAGTCCCAGCATCAAACGCAGAGTCGTTCCAGAGTTGCCTGCATTCAGAACATCTATGGGTTCTTGCAGATTTCCCAATCCGATGCCCTTAACGGTGACCTGTTCGGTACTCAATTCAGAAATCTCTGCCCCCATTGCCTGGAAACAGCTAGCCGTGCTGCGGGGGTCTTCTCCTAAGAGCAATCCTTGAATCTGGGTTTCTCCTTTTGCGATCGCACCCAACATCAAAGCGCGATGAGAGATGGATTTATCTCCTGGAACCCGCAGGCTTCCCTGCAACGATAGCCCGGATATCGGTCTGTGAACAATTAAATCTTGGTAATTTTCAGTGCTTTTCAGCGTAATGACAGCAGCAGGCATGGGGGCGGATACGCTTGTGAGACAGTTAGGGGTCGAGTAGGATGTTACCATCCTACCCTCCCATTCAAAACCGTGCTTGCGACTTTCACCGCACACGGCTCCTTGTTAATTCGGTGTTTGTCATACACACCGCTTACCCATTTGAGGGCTTAGGCGACTAGAAAGGATTTTGGTCTAGATACCTCTCCAGTTCTTTGTTGCCAGCAACCTGCTTGTCGCGGGCTGTTTTGTAGTCATGGCAGTGTCGATGGAGCAGGTGCTTATTTTGGACATTATCATTCCCACCGAGGGTGGTTCTGATAATGTGGTCTATTTCCCAATTATCTCCATCTTTGAAGAGCAATCCGCAGTGGGCGCATTTCCCTTTCTGTGCTTTCAATAATGTTGCTACTATCTTAGGCACTTCAGGGTGTTTACCCATTCTTTCGCTCCAGTATAAGGTGTCACCATCATAGGGACTTTTCTCTCCGACCACCTTTTTATGCCTGACTATTGGAGTTTCGGCGTGAGTCAGTAGTCGTAGTGGGTTGTTATCCTCTCTTGTGGAGAAGACCCATTTTCTACCGTTGATGGTGTGGAAGTACTTTTTCATTACTTTCGTAATGTGATTCCTTCCCCTTCTTTTTACTACCCAGGCTCTGATTTGTTGGTAGGTGTTTTTATCCGCCTTTGAAAAGGTTTTCTTGCTCACCACACACGAGTAGTAGTTGCTCCACCCTCTAATCACAGGATTTAGGTGCTTTATTAAAGCTGCCTGTGAGGCATCTTTGTGATTGTGGACTATTTTTCCAACTTTCGCCGTGTGTTTCTTCAACGCCTCTTTGCTTGGGGTGATGTTGGTCTTGAAGTCTAGAATTTTGCTTTCATATCTTCCCCCCGTCTTTCCATAGTGGCATTTGCCTACTTTGTACTGGCGGATGTTAAATCCAAGAAAATCAAATCCGACGTTTCCTTCATACTTTTGCAAGGTATGAGAGATTCGTGTTTTAGTGTCCTTCAATTCCAATCCCATGCCTTTCAAGAACTCTTCTATTGCCTCTTTACATCGCTGGACAACGGTTATATCTTTGTCTAATATGACAAAGTCATCGGCGTATCTGACTAGGCAGGCGGTTTTAGATACCTTCTTAGTCAGTTCTTCCATTCCGTGGAGGGCTATATTGGCAAGTAATGGTGAGATTACTCCACCCTGAGGCGTTCCCTCTGATGTAGGAATTAGTTGTGCCTCATCTATCGCTCCCGCTTCTAACCAAGACCTGATTTGCCTTCTTAAAGTGGGGAACGTATTTAATTTCTCCAGAAGAGCCTTGTGATTGATTTTGTCGAAGCATTTTGCTATATCTGCATCTAAAACAAATTTTGGCTGTTTGTTGATACTCAGATATATCTGCCCGACAGCGTCATGGCATGAGCGTCCAGGTCTAAAGCCGTAGCTATTTGGCTCGAACTTGGATTCCCATTCGGGTTCCAAGGCTAGTTTGACTAGCGCCTGCAAGGCACGGTCGTGTATGGTAGGTATCGAGAGAGGTCGTTTTTCATCTTTTCCCGGTTTGGGTATCCAAATCCTCCGTGCGGGTTTGGATTTTCCTATTATTCTCAGGTTTTTTATTAAGGTTAGACGTTGCTTTGGGGTCAAGTTTTTCTTCCCGTCCACACCTGCCGTCTTCTTACCTTTGTTGTCCTGAGTGACCTGTCTTACCGCCAGACATCTTGCTGACCAAGACTGCATCAGAATTTTCTGAAGCTTGCGAACTACTCTGACATCACCACGCTTAGCGGCTCGGTAAATCCGCTTCTGCAACTTAAAGACACGTTTTTCAATGTGTTTCCAAGGTATGTTTTTCCACTCCATGTGGTCTGCCCCTTTACACACCGGAATGTCGTTGTCCCATTCCATCCTGAAATTTATTTCGGCTTTGGACTTATTCATTGCTACATTGCTGCTTTACCATCCGAATCAACGTGCCTACGTCAGCGTATCCTCTGCATTACCAGAGGCTTTTGCTTCTTAGGCAATCCCTCTCAAAGTGTCTTACGCCTGAGTGACTACTTACAAAATCGACCTTTGTAAGAGAACACTTTTGAGTTACTTCGTTCCTGGACATCTTTTTGACGTTGGACTTAGAGACCTATCTTTACGCCGGGTTACTTTGGGTATCAATGAAACGGACTTCGCAATCCGTTTTACTTATCGGGGATAAAGAGTAGAATTTACCCCCCCATTCACCGTCCCCTTTTGGGGCAAGCCGATAACCTACGTAGGCTTGTCAATCGTTACGACGTTTCGGTCGATAGTTCGTTGTCTGCTCGTATCCAACTGCGCGTGAAGGAATTCCTCAGTTAGGTTCTGAGGTTACCTCCTTGCATTCCCAGCTTCACGAGATTGACACTCAATCTCACCAGTGTGGGACTTGCAGTTACCGCTGATACCTGCGGAGGTGGAATTTCACCACCAAGGTGTCCAAGTTGTCAAGGTTCAACCAATACGAGAGGCTGAGAGCCTTGCCCCGTGTACACTTCCGGTCTGTTAACCTTCCATTTGGACGGGAACGAATCGCACGCGAAGCTTGATTGTATCAAAGACTGCTACCTCCTGCTTACTCCGTTCCCACCCCAAGATTACCTATCTCTTGTTTACCTCTGCGTCCTCTGTGCCTCTGCGGTTCTAGAAAAAATTAGGCATTCTTCTGACGGGAAGAGAGTAAACTTTGAATGGCTAACACTGACCCCGCAATCCCTCTAATTCTTCCCGTAACGACAACGGCGAATATCCCAAAGCAAATGCCTTTGAACTATCTAACGAAACATCCGATGGTCTAGGTGCCGCCATTTTCACATCTGCTTGTCGGCAGGATTTAAGCCCAGTTTCCGGAAGTTCGAGTACCTCCACTAATAAGCGACCAAAATCATAGCGCGAAACCCTATCTTTCCCTCCCAAATGAATGAGTCCATAAACGTTTGCCAATGCCAATAGAAGCCCTTG